>NZ_JBFRCU010000104.1:0-24609 GCF_052113205.1 Inquilinus sp. YAF38
AGCTGTTGTTGAGCACATCGGCATCGGTCGCCGCATGGTTGCGTGCGTTCGCCGCGGCCGTCGGCAGCGTGTCGAAGAACAGCGGGTCGTAATAGGACAGCAGTGTCGCGCCATAGGCGATGCCGACCACGCCGACGCCATTGCGCTCCGCGGCGATGATGCCGGCGACGGCGGTGCCATGGTTGTCGTCGGCCGACACCGGCGCGCCGCCCGTGCCGCCCGTCGCGGCGTTGAAGCTGTGCGCGGTGTCGAGATTGCCGTTCAGGTCGGGATGGGCGAAGTCGATGCCCTGGTCGTGCACGGCGACGACCACGTCGTTGCCGGTGAACTCGTCCCAAAGATCGCCGAGATTGATGCCCCAGGCGCCGTTGAGATGCCATTGCTGAGCGAAAAGCGGATCGGTCGGATTGGGCATGCCGAATATCCCCGCAATGGAAATGGGAAAAGATGATTCCCAACAGGATAATGAGACTGTTCTGGGATGCAATTGCCTTAAATTTGTGGAGTGTGGCGGCCATGGCCCGCACCGGATTGCACCAGCCCTTGGTCCCGGAACCCGGCGCGGCTACACTATCTGGAAATTCTCTGACAGAAACCTGACGCCATGACGATCACCGCCGACCAGCGCGCGGAGCTGGACCAGATCCGCTCGGCCACCTTCGCCACCCGCCGCGCCACCGTGCCGGCGCTGGAGGAGATCCTGTTCGAGCCGCTGCCCGTGCTCGACCACGGCTTCGTGCGGGTGATCGACTATATGGGCGATGATTCGGCAGTGGTGCAGGCGGCCCGCGTCTCCTACGGCCGCGGCACCAAGAAGGTGTCGGAGGATGAGGGGCTGATCCGCTACCTGATGCGGCACTGGCACACCACGCCGTTCGAGATGTGCGAGATCAAGTACCATGTGAAGCTGCCGATCTTCGTCGCCCGGCAGTGGATCCGGCACCGCACCGCCAATGTGAACGAGTATTCCGCCCGCTATTCGATCCTCGACCGGGAGTTCTACCTGCCGGCGCCGGAGCATCTGGCGGCGCAGTCCAGCAGCAACCGGCAGGGCCGCGACGCGGTGCTGCAGGGTGAGGAGGCGTCGCAGGTGCTCGATCTGCTGCGCGAAGACGCGGAGCGCTGCTGGCGCGACTATGCCTGGATGCTGAACGAGGAGATCGACGGCGCCGAGCCGGTCGACCCGAATCGCCAGGGCCTGGCGCGCGAGCTGGCGCGGATGAACCTGACGCTCAACACCTACACCCAGTGGTACTGGAAGACGGATCTGCACAACCTCATGCATTTCCTGAGGCTGCGGGCCGATCCCCACGCACAGTACGAGATCCGCGCCTATGCCGATGTGATGCTGGACGGGATGGAGCGCTGGGTGCCGCTGACCGCCCAGGCGTTCCGCGACTACCGGATGAACGCGGCCACGATCTCGGCCCCCGGCCTGACCGTGCTGCGCCGGATGCTGGCGGGCGAGGCGGTGGCACAGCCGGACAGTGGCCTCAGCCCGCGCGAATGGCGCGAGCTGATGGCGGTGCTGGACCGCCCGGCCTGACGCCTCAGGTCCCGTCGGTCTTCAGGCCGCGCTCGCGCGCGATCTGGGTGACGTCGGCCTTGATGTCGTCGCCGTTGGTCGGCCAGGTCTGGGTCAGCAGTTGGCTGACCAGCTGCTGCTGCGCAGCCTTGTCGGTGCCCAGCGCGTCGAGGGCGTGGTTGATCACGAAGCTGCGCGCGTGGCCTGAGCCCTCGGCGGCGTAGTCGTAGCCGACCAGGTCGAAGGTGGCCTGGACGAAGTCGTCCTGCGGCACCGAGTTCAGATAAGTCCCGATATCGGCGTCGATCCCGTCCCATTGCTGGACGGCGGTGCCGGAATCGGCGTTCGCGGCGTGGTTGGCGCGGGTCTCGATGCTTTGGGCGAAGGCGTCGCGGCCTTGGGGACCCATGGCCCCGGCGCCCTCGGCGGTGGGCGCGGGCACCGTCACGGCCTCGCCGATCTGGATCAGATCGTCATTCGCGAAATTGTTGTGGGCGGTCATCTCGGACCACGGGGAGCCGACCTGCTCTGCCATCGACCATTGCGAATCGCCCTTCTCGGCGATCAGGAACCGCATGTTCGAGGCCTGGTTCGGGTCGATGCCGTTGCGTTGCATCGCGGCCTGGACCGACGCCTGCCATTGCTGCTGCTGCCCGGTGGGCACATAGGTCGTGACGCCGTTCTCGACCTTGAGCAGACGCCCGTCCTTGTCGACCTCGATCGCCATTGCGGCCTCCATTTTTCCAGCCGGCGGCACCATAAGCGAGGGTCAGCCTCAGAAAGATGACGGTTCGATGAAGATCGCCATCGTTTAAGCTTCGTTGATAAAAATCCTATTTCGAGTGCGGCGTCCTCTTTGTCATACATATGAAATAACGGTGTCACGCAAGTTTCCTAGGCTTCCCGACCGGTCCACGAAGACGGCGGGACGTCATGCTGAAGCCGATCGAGCGCAACCCACGGTCTGCCAACCCGGTCCGGCCCAACCCCGAACCCGACTTCCAGGCGGCGGTGCGCCGGGCTCTGGCGGCTCGGTCTGCGGCCGAGGGGCGCCCGCCGGAATCGCATGGCTACGAGACGGCGGGTCAGGTGCGGCCCGGCGACGCGCTCGAGCGGCTGGTCGGATCCGACGGGGTTCCGAACAACGGCCAGTTCGGCAATCCCAACCTAATCCATCCGGGCGAGATCTATTTCCAGCAGGGGAAGTCGCCGGTCAGCGCACAGACCGAGAGCGCGATCGACGCCGCACTCGCCTATGATCGGCAGAATGGCGCGACCTCGGCGGCGAGCCAGCGCAACTGGGACACGGTGCAGTCGGCGATCGCCGGCGAGCTGCGCCAGACCGTCAAGCTCGACGCCAACGGCCAGCTTCAGCTCACCGCCGACCAGCAGGCGAAGCTGCAGGCGTTGAACAGTTGGGCGGTCGGCACCGACCGGCTGTCGCTGGAGACGAAGGACGCGTTGACCCAGGTCGATGGCGAGGTCCAGCAGAAGTCGCGCAACACGACGCTGGACCAGAGCATCGCGGCGATCCAGAGCGATCTCGACAAGGTCAACCACAAGCTCGACGACCAGGGCTTTGTCCGCAAGGGCTGGGGCTGGATCACGCCGGGCAAGAGCTCGGGCGAGGAGTTCCAGGATTTCCTGGAAGACAAGCTCGACGACCTGAAGCAGCTGAAGGCCAACGACACCGGGCTGCCGCAGCCGCAATACGAGCAGAAGGTGAACGCCGTTCTCGGGAACTTCGACCAGGAGTTCCAGGACCACGCCAAGGCGATGGAGGACAGCGACAAGACCTGGAACACGATCGGCGAGGTCGGCCGGGTGGTCGCGGCGACGACGGTCGGCATCGTCACCACGGCGGCCACCGGCGGCAATGTCGTGGCCGGATTCGCCGCGGGATTCGGCACCTATGAGCTGATCGACGCGGCCGACGATATCAGCGCCRTGGCCCAGGGCAAGGACATGTATGCCGACGGCCACAGCTCGATCATCGGTTTCGGCATGGATGCGGCCGGCTGGGACGGCGCCAAGGGCGACGGCGCCGGCGTCAGCTGGGACCACACCAAGGCGGCGCTGAAGGACACCGCGATCGACGCGGTGTCGTCGATCAGCACCGCCGGGGCGACGACCGCCGGCATGAAGGTCACCGCCGCCGTCGGCACCCGGCTCGGCGCCACCGCGCTGCCGAATCTGGGCGCGCGGATCCTCGCGACATCGGCCGGCGGCACGGCCGGGCAGGTGGTGAACGGCACCGGCCAGCTCGCCTCCGACGCTACAAGGCTGGCCTTCGACAACATGCTGTTCACCGCCGAGGGCGGGCAGCAGATGCTGAATTCAGCCAAGACCCAGGGCATCTACCTGGCGACTGCCCCGGTGACCGGCGCGGTCTCGGGCGCGATCCCGATCCAGCGCGTGGTCAGCCCGGCGGCGACCGGGACCACCCAGGCGACCCAGCAGGCGGCGGGCGACGTCACCCGCCTGTCGCGGCTGGGCGTGACCGCCCAGTTCAGCAACGACGTGGTCAGCAATCTCGGCGGCGCCGAGCTGGTGGCGCAGCTGACCGAAGGCCGCCACATGAACCGGGACGAGGCGATCTCGTCTGTGATGGGGGCGGTGCCGGGCACCGCCCAGAACATCGCCATGCACCCGCAGATGATGCAGCGGGTCGCCGACCGCCGCGACATGCTGCAGACCGATGGCGGCGTGCGGCAGGAGGGCGATGTCCCGAAGCTCTGGGGCTGGCAGAACAAGGGGCCGGAATTCCGCCTCGGCGCCCAGGTCCGGATTCTCGGCAGCGCGGATCCGGCCACGGATGCGGCGGGCGCCCCGCAGCTCGGCCAGCCGACGATGGCGTCCTTCGGCGGGGCGATCAGCACCAAGACCAACTACCGGGCCATCGGGCAGTCCGTCATCGACAGCCTGGTGATGGGGTCGACCAAGCCGCTGCGGCTGACGCTGGGCAAGGAGCTGACGGTATCGCAGCGGCCGCGCGAATACCGCAACGTCACGCTCAAGGAGGCGGGGCTGATGCCGACCTCCAACCAGACGGTGTTCCAGATCAAGGGCTCGACCGTGCTGAAGCAGGGCGAACAGGCCCTGCTCGCCACCGACGCGACCGAGGTGAAGGCCGATTTCCTGCCGACGCTGCAGGGCGTGCGCACGGTCGGCGAGGCGGCCGACGGCAGCGGCACGGTGATGGAGCTGAACTGGGGCGCCATGCTGCCGGACGCGCAGGCCGTCCGGCTCGAGCCGGGCGAGATGGACCTGCTGGGCTCCGTCGCCGGCAAGGACACCGACGCCTTCGTCGAAGTGCCGAACGACATCAGCTTCACCAAGCTGATGGAGGAGCAGAAGGCCGGGCTGCGGCCGCGCGCCTGGACCAACCTGATCCCCGGGCTGAACAAGATCTGGCGCGTCGGCGCCGAGCGGCGGCCGGAGGACAACATCACCGTCACCATCCCGAAGGGCACCAGGCTGTCGCAGCAGGCCTGGGAACAGATGCAGGCCACCTATGAGCGGCTGTCGATGCGGACCCGGATCGTGGTGGACGACGACACCAGGCAGCTTCTCCTGGACTCGGCACCCGACCTCGCGACCATCCAGGGCCTGGTCGGGACCGGGAAGATCGACCCGAATGCGGCGCAGTCCTACGTGCCCGGCCGGGCCAGCGGCATGCGGCTGTCGGCGGTCACCGGCAAGCCGGCGGAGCAGTATGTCGATCTGCTGACCGGCAAGGACTATCAGTGGCACCCCGACGCGGCCAATGCCGACTTCATCTTCAACGACCGCTACCCGACCGGGCGCATCCCCGGCCTGCCGGACAGCCTGCCCAACCCCGACCAGATCCGCGCCAACGCGGCGTACCAGGCCCGGAACACGGTGAACGAGGCGCTGCCGGACGCCGTGTCGGGCCACCTGCCGGGCGTGCTGGGCGGCGATCGCGGCCGCACCCGGCGCGTGCCCGCGGTGCCGTCAGAGGTCAACATGTACCGCCGGCTCGCCGGCCCGATGGCCTCCTTCGTGGCCGAGGCGACGCGCATCACCGGGTCGTTCAAGCTGCCGGCGCTGCGCCTGCCCTTCCTGCCGGGCGCGCTGTCGCTGGAGTTCCGCGGCCAGGTCAAGATCGACCCGCCGGGCAAGTCCAAGCAGACGCCGCGTGGAGTCTCAAAGGCGGTGCAGGACAGCGAGACGGCCGTCCGCACCTACAGCGACGCCGAAGGCTCGCGGCAGCTGGCGGTGCCAGGCTGGCTGGAGTCCTTCCTGAAGTGGTCGGAGCAGGGCCAGGGCGTGCTGTTCCCGGAGGGCGGGGCGCACGGCATGACCCAGTATCTGAAGGATCTCGACGCCCAGGCGACGACGCCGCAGCAGCGCCAGGACATCACCGACTTCCGCCGCGACGTGCTGCCGAAGCTGCAGAACGAGACTCTGACCACGCCGGCCACGGCTCAGGCGATCCGCGACTTCCTGAAAGGCCAGGCCAAGCCGGTCGGCACGTCGACGCCGGCCAATCCGATGCCGCTCTGGAACCAGGGGCGCCAAGCCGGCGGCGCGCCCTGACCGATCACTCCAGGTCGATCATTCCAGATCGATGACGGGCCGGCTGCACAGATTGAGGCTCCAATACTCGGCCTCGGCGCCGTCCTTCTGGCGCACCTTGACGTCGAAATAGCAGCCGCCGCGCAGATCCTCGGTCGGGATCCGGGCCGAGGCTCCCGGCGCCAGCGGTGCCGCGCGCAGCCGGTTGTAACCCCAGGAGCTCTCGAAATCGGGCGAGAGGCGCAGATCCTCGACCGTGCCGCTCCGCCGGTTCTGGATCTCGACCGAATCCGGCAAGGCCTGGGCCCGCGCCGCAACCGTGAGTCCGGTTGCGAGCAAGGCCAAGGCCGCGATCCGGCAGAAGGGTCCCATCACTCTCCCACTCCGAGGGGGCGTCCGGTCGATCCCGGCGCCGTTCGGTTCGGCCTCTTATCGGATCGATTTGTGGCGAGGTGGTGACGTCGTGCCCGGCTCACTCGATCACGATCCGGGGGGCGACGGGGCCGGCACCGGAGCGCAGCTTGGCCCACACCCGCGCGGCGATGCCGCGATAGGCCTCGGAATGCGGGCTGTCCGGCGCCGAGACCACGATCGGCTGCCCGGAATCCGAGGTCTCGCGGATCACGATGTCGAGCGGGATCTCGCCGAGGAAGTCGCAGCCCAGCTTCTCCGCCTCGGCGCGCGCGCCGCCATGGCTGAAGATGTCGGTGCGGTGGCCGCAGTTCGGGCAGCAGAAATAGCTCATGTTCTCGATGATCCCGAGCACCGGGACATCGACCTTGCGGAACATGTTCAGGCCCTTGCGGGCGTCGAGCAGGGCGATGTCCTGCGGCGTCGACACGATCACGGCGCCGGCCAGCGGCACCTGCTGCGCCATGGTCAGCTGGGCGTCGCCGGTCCCCGGCGGCATGTCGACCACCAGCACGTCGAGCGTGCCCCAATTGACGTCGCGCAGCATCTGCGACAGTGCCGACTGCACCATCGGCCCGCGCCAGATCATCGGCGTCTCCTCGTCGATCAGGAAGCCGATCGACATCACCTTCAGCCCGTAATTCTCCTTCGGGTCCAGGCTCTTGCCGTCGGGCGAGTTGGGCTTGCCGGTGATCCCGGTCATCCGCGGCATCGAAGGGCCGTAGATGTCGGCGTCGAGCAGCCCGACCTTGAGGCCGAGGGCCGCCAGGCCGAGAGCGAGGTTGACTGCCGTGGTCGACTTGCCGACGCCGCCCTTGCCCGAGGCGACGGCGATGATCGACCCGATCCCGGCCACCGGCAGCTTGCGGCTTTGTGCCCCACCCGGCGCGGCGGGCCGGGCCTGGGCGGCTTGCGGGGTGGCCGGGGCCGCGGCACCGGAGCCGCGATGAGCGGTCAGGACAGCAGTCACCGACAGCACGCCGGGGATCGCAGCCACCGCCTTCTCCGCCGCCTGGCGCAAGGGTTCCAGGGCCGGGCCGCGCTGCGGATCGACCTCGATCGAGAACAGCACATGGCCGTCGCGCAGGGTCAGGCCGGAGATCATGCCCAGGCCGACCAGATCGCCGCCGCGCTCCTCGTCCCGCACCTTGCCCAGCGCCTCGCGCACCGCGGCCTCGGTCACCGTCGTCCGGCCTGTCGCCATGGTTGAACTTCCTGCCCTTTGTCCAATATGACAGGCTCCACATTTGCTGCCCGTCGCGCCGAGATATAGCATCCGGCGCCCGGGATGACAGGGCGGTCGACGGGGGAAGGGAACTGGATGCCGTGGAGTAATCAAGGCGGTGGGGGTGGCGGCGGCGGCGGCCCCTGGGGCGGATCACCGCAAGGCGGCGGACAGAATCCCTGGGGACGTGGCGGCGGGCCGAGCCAGGCCGACATCGAGGAGATGATCCGCCGCGGCCAGGACCGGTTCCGCCAGGTCATGCCCAAGGGCTTCGGCGGCGGCCGCGGCATCCTGATCGCCATCGTCGTCATCATCATCGGCTGGCTCCTGACCGGCATCTACCGGGTGCAGCCCGATGAGCTGGGCGTGGTCCAGCGATTCGGCGCCTATGTCAGGACCGAGCAGCCCGGCCTGCGCTATCACCTGCCGGCGCCGATCGAGACGGTGACCAAGCCGTCGGTGACGACGCAGAACCGGATCGAGATCGGCTTCAGCAGCGAAGGCCGCGCCGGCAACCGCGACGTGCCGGACGAAAGCCAGATGCTGACCAAGGACGAGAACATCATCGACATCGATTTCATCGTCCTGTGGCGCATCTCCGACCCGGTCGCTTACCTGTTCAACATCAAGAACGCCGACGGCACCGTGAAGGTGGCGGCCGAGAGCGCCATGCGCGAGGTGATCGGCAACACCGAGATCCAGCCGGCGCTGAACGAGGCGCGCGGCCAGATCGAACAATCCGCCCGCCAGCTGCTGCAGGCGACCCTCGACAGCTACGGCACCCCCGGCAGCCGCGGGGCAGGCGTGGTGATCGACCAGGTGCAGCTGCAGAAGGTGGCACCGCCGCAGCAGGTGATCGCCTCCTTCGACGACGTGCAGAGCGCGCGTCAGAACCAGGATCAGCTGCGCAACGACGCCGAGACCTACCGCAACGACGTCGTGCCGCGGGCCCGCGGCCAGGCGGAGCAGGTTGCGCAGCAGGCGGAAGGCTATCGCGAGCAGGTGGTGGCCAGGGCACGCGGCGATGCGGCGCGCTTCACCTCGGTGCTGGCATCCTATCGCCTGGCCCCGGCGATCACGGCCGAGCGCTTCTATCTCGAGACGCTGGAGACCGTGCTGAAGAGCTCGAACAAGATCATGATCGACGACGCCGTCGGCGGGCAGGGGGTGTTGCCCTACCTGCCGCTGAACGAGCTGATGGGTCGCCCCACAACGCAGCCGGGAGCGAAGTGAGATGAACCTCAAGCTCGCTGCCGTCGGCGCCGCCATCGTCGTCATCGGCCTGGTGCTCACCGACTCTCTCTACACTGTCAACCAGAACGAGCAGGCGCTGGTCCTGCAGTTCGGCGAAGTGGTGAAGATCGAATCCGAGCCGGGGCTGAAGTTCAAGCTGCCGGTCGTCCAGAACGTCCAGTTCTACGAGAAGCGCGTGCTCGACGTCGACCCGCCGGTCGAGCAGGTGATCCTGTCCGACCAGCGCCGGCTCGACGTCGGCAGCTATGCCCGCTACCGCATCGCCGACCCGCTGCTGTTCTTCCAGTCGGTGCGCAACGAGACCATCGCGGGCACGCGCATCAACAGCTTCGTCAACAACGCGCTGCGCAACGTGCTGGGCAACTACAACCAGCTCGACGTGCTGTCGGAGCAGCGCGGGCCGATCATGCGGTCGATCCGCGACAGCGTCGAAGCCAACGCCAAGCCGCTGGGCATCGAGATCGTCGACGTCCGCATCGTCCGCGCCGACGTGCCGGAAGGCACGGTGCAGTCGGTCTACGACCGCATGAAGTCGGAGCGCGAGCGTGAGGCGGCGCAGTACCGCGCCCAGGGCCAGGAATATTCGCTGCAGATCAAGTCGCGGGCCGACCGCGACGTGACCGTGCTGCTGGCCGATGCCGAGCGCAAGGCGCAGGAGCTGCGCGGCCAGGGCGACGCGGAGGCGATCAAGGTGCAGGCCGAGGCCTACGGCGCCGATCCGCAGTTCTTCTCCTTCTACCGCAGCCTGCAGGCCTATCAGAACGCGCTGGGGTCGACCGGCACCACCCTGGTGCTGTCGCCGAAGGGCGACTTCTTCAAGTACTTCAACGACGCCACCGGCCGCGGCCTGGTGCCGGCGGTGACCCAGCAGACCCCGTCGGGCGCCGGTCCGGAGTCCTCGGCACCGGCAGCACCGGCTCCGGCTCCCGAGACGCCGGCCCAGCCGGCGCCTGCGGCACCGGCGAGCCCCGGCTGATGCAGGCCCGGATCTCGCCACGATCGGGTGTATGATGATGGACGCCGGCCTCCCGTATGGGGCCGGCGTCGTGCTTTGAGCGAGGGAGAGCGTTCGTGACCAGACCGATTGCCCGCCGCCCGACCGGCCCCGTCGCCGTCGCCCGCGCCGTGGGAGAGACCGCCCTGCTGCGCTGGGCCGCGACGGTGCTGGTTGTGGCGGCGATGCTGATGGCCGCAGCCGCGGCTCGTGCCGCGCCGGCGCCCGACAGCTTCGCCGACCTGGCCGAGAAGCTGGTGCCGGCGGTGGTCAACATCTCGACCACCCAGAAGGTCCAGGACGGCCAGGACCTGCCGGAGATGCCGCAATTCCCGCCGGGATCGCCGTTCGACGAGTTCTTCCGCGACTTCTTCAATCGCCGCGGCCAGGGCGGCGCCGAGCGCCCGCAGCGGCCGCGCAACGCCACGGCGCTCGGCTCCGGCTTCATCGTCCGGGCCAATGGCTTCATCGTCACCAACTACCATGTCATCGAGGGCGCCGAGGAGATCACCGTCGTCCTGCACGACAACACCAGCCTTGTGGCCAAGCTGATCGGTCGCGACGACAAGACCGATCTGGCGGTGTTGAAGGTCGAGACCGACAAGCCGCTGCCCTTCGTCGATTTCGGCGACAGCGACGTGATGCGGGTCGGCGACTGGGTGCTGGCGATCGGCAATCCCTTCGGCCTCGGCGGCACCGTCACTGCCGGCATCATCTCGGCCCGGTCGCGCGAGATCAACGCCGGGCCCTATGACGACTTCCTGCAGACCGATGCGTCCATCAATCGCGGCAACTCCGGCGGCCCGATGTTCAACATGGATGGGAAGGTGATCGGCATCAACACTGCGATCTACTCGCCCTCGGGCGGCTCGGTGGGCATCGGCTTCGCAATTCCGTCGGCGCTGGCCCGCGGCGTGGTCGACCAGATCATCGAGTTCGGCCGCACCAAGCGCGGCTGGCTCGGCGTCCGGATCCAGTCGGTGACGCCGGAGATCGCCGAGAGCCTGGGCCTGCAGAAGCCGGAAGGCGCGCTGGTGGCTGGGGTCACCGAGGGCGGCCCCGCGGCCAAGGCCGGGATCGAGACCGGCGACGTCATCCTGCAGTTCGACGGCAAGCCGATCAGCGAGAGCCGGCGCCTGCCGCGCGTGGTCGCCGACACGCCGGTCGACAAGCAGACCTCGGTCCAGGTCTGGCGCAAGGGCGCCCGCAAGGATCTGCCGGTGACGCTGGGCGAGCTTGAGGCGGCCGAGGAATCCGGCCTCCTGGCCTCGACCACGGACAGCCAGTCCGACGCCAACAAGCCGCAGGAACTCGACACGCTCGGAGTGACGTTGTCGGCACTGACCGACGCGCTGAAGAAGCAGTACTCGCTGGCCGATGACCAGAAGGGCGTGGTGGTCACCGCCGTTACCGGAGGGTCGCCGGCGGCGGAGAAGGGGCTGAAGCCCGGCGACGTGATCGTCGAGGTCGGCCAGACCGAGGTGGCGGCCCCGGACGATGTCGCCAAGAAGGTCACCGAGGCCCGCGAGGGCGGCCGCAAATCGGTGCTGCTGCTGGTCGAGAGCGGTGGCGACCTGCGCTTCGTCGCCCTGCCGGTAGGGCCGGGCTGAGGCTGGGTAAGGCCAGACCAACCTCACCTGTCATGCCCGGGCTTGACCCGGGCATCCAGGGAATGTCGATGCCGCACTGGGTGGCCCCGGGATCGCCGGGTCAAGCCCGGCGATGACAATAAAGGGGCATGATCCGAGAACATGTTGAGGGCGCTGCTCGCTTGGCAGCGCCCTCTTCCTATTGGTGCTGCCCCTATCCCCGCCGGCGCAGCCGCCGCAGATCCTCCATCCGCAACGCGCCGAGCCCGAACAGGGCGGCGAGGTAGATCAGGCCGGCCACCGCCAGCACGCTGAGCACGGTGGCGACCGCCAGCAGGTTGGAGCGGCCGGCGAGGGCGGGCGCGGCCAGCACCAGCAAACCCCACAGCGCCGCCGCCATTACCAGCCCGGCCAGCACCATGCGCGGCAGCCGCCGCCGGGCCGCGGCGTCGAGCTGGAAATGGCCGCGGCGGTGCAGCACCCAGGTCAACAGGATGATGTTCAGCCACACCCCGGCCGAGGTGCCGATGGCGAGGCCGACCTGCGACAGCGAATCCATCAGCGCGATCTTCAGCCCGACATTCAGCGCCACCGTGGCGACCGCGATCTTGACCGGCGTCGCCGTGTCGCCGCGGGCGTAGAATCCGGGCAGCAGGCACCGCACCAGCACCACGGCCGGCAGGCCGAAGGCGTAGGCGGTCAGGGTCAGAGCCGATTGGTGGCTGTCGATGGCGGTGAACCGGCCGCGCTCGAACATCGCCGCCAGGATCGGCTCCGCCGCCACCAGGAAGGCGATGGCGAAGGGCAGGGTGAGGGCCAGAGTCAGCTCGACCGCCCGGTTCTGGCTGGCCAGGGCGCCCTGATGGTCGTCGGCGGCCAGGCGGCGCGTCACCTCCGGCAGCAGCACCGTGCCGACGGCGATGCCGATGACGCCGAGCGGCAGCTGGTTCAGCCGGTCGGCATAGTTCAGGTAGGACTGGGCGCCGGTCGGCAGCGCCTGGGCGATGATGGTGTCGGCGAAGACGCTGATCTGGGCCATGCCGGCGCCCAGCGTCGCCGGCCCCAGCGCCCGGAAGAAGCGGCGTACGCCGGGCGACAGGCGAGGGCGGACCAGGCGCAGCGAGACGCCGGCCCGTCGGATGTCCCATTCCAGGTACAGGAACTGGGCGATGCCGGACAGGAACACACCCCACGCCAAAGCGTGGCCGGCGGTCGGCAGGAACGGCGTCAGCCCCAGCACCGCGCCGATCATGAACAGGTTCAAGAGGATCGGCGCGGCCGCGGCGGCGCCGAACCGGCCCAGCCCGTTCAGCACGCCGCCCTGCAGCGACACCAGCGACATGAACAGCAGATAGGGGAAGGTGATCCGGGTCAGCTCGACCTTCAGCTCGGTCTGCGCCGCCGCGGTGCCGCCCGGCTCCATCACCGAGATCAGCCAGGGCATGGCGGCCAGGGCCGCGACCAGCACGACCAGCAGCACGGCCAGCAGGATCGCCTGCACCTGCTCGGCGAGCGCCAGAGCCTTGGCCCTGCCGTCGCGCTGCAGCGTGGTGGTGAAGGCCGGCAGGAAGGCGATGTTGAAGGCGCCCTCGGCGAACAGCGACCGAAAATGGTTCGGCAGGCGATTGGCCAGGAAGAACGCATCCGCGATCGGCCCGGCCCCCAGCACCGCGGCGATGATCTGGTCGCGGACCAGGCCGAGCACGCGGCTGGCGAGCGTCAGCCCGCCGACGGAGGCGATCTTGCGGTACACGCCTAGGCCGCTTTCAGCATGAGCTGAATCACAACGTGTCATTGCCGGGCTTGACCCGGCAATCCAGAGGATGTCGAAAGCCTCTGGATGCCCGCGTCAAGCCCGGGCATGACAGTGAAAGGATGGAGCTCATCGGGAGCATTTATCCTTGTTGTCGCCTAGCCCGCCACGAACTCCGCCGCGCGGTAGCCCTGCAGGTAGAGGAGGGCGGTCAGGTCGCCATGTGCGATCGAGACTGGCACCGATTCGCGCACCAGCGGCTTGGCCCGGAAGCCGACGCCCAGGCCGGCGGCCTGCAGCATCGGGATGTCGTTGGCGCCGTCGCCGACGGTGATGCTGTCGGCGAGGCTCAGGCCATGCTCCGCCGCCATCTGCTCCAGGAAGACGCGCTTGGCGTCCTTGCCCAGGATCGGTTCGCGCACCCGGCCGGTCAGGCGGCCGTCGGCCTCGATCAGGTGGTTGCCCTCCGACCGGTCGAAGCCGACCGCGGCGGCCACCGGGCGGGTGAAGGCGTCGAAGCCGCCGGAGACCAGGGCGCAATAGGCGCCGTTCGCCCGCATCGTCGCCACCAGGGTGCGGCCGCCGAGGGTGTAGCGCAGATCGGCCAAGGCGCGGTCGATGATCGACCGGGGCTGGCCTTCCAGCAGGGCTACGCGCTCGATCACCGCCTCGCGGAAGGCGATCTCGCCGCGCATCGCCCGCTCGGTGATCGGCACCACCTGGTCGGCGACGCCGGCCAGCGCCGCCAGTTCGTCCAGCGTCTCGGCCTCGACGATGGTGGCGTCCATATCGGCGACCAGCAGGCGCTTGCGGCGCCCCTCGGCCCCCACGACATTGGCGTCGACCGGCTGCCCGGCCAGCGACAGCCGCGCCGCCGCCTGCGCTGCCTTGGCGTCGGCCGCGGTGAAGGCGATGTCGCAGGCGATGCCGGGAGCCAGCCAGTCGACCGCCCCCGGCGACCCGCCGGCGATCGCCAGCGCGTTGCGCACATGGCGGGTCAGGGCATCGTCGAGGGCAGGCTGGTCCGGGGCGGTGGTGAGGGTGAGGACGAGATCCATGGCGCGGCGCATCTCCCAGGGCAGGCGACCGTCTATGCCGCAGCGCCGCCGTCCCTGTCTATGCGCGCTTTGACGGGTCTCGCCCGGATCGATGGATCAGATCGTGGATGTAGCCCATCTTCTCGACCACGCGGGGGCCGATGACGAAGGGGTAAAGGTCCGGCTGGCCCATCGAGCGGTTCAGGCAATTGACCGCATAAGTCAGCGGCAGCCAGGCGTCGATCAGCGTTTGCACGTCGCGGACTCGGTGCGGGTCGAACCGGATCTCGGTCTCCAGCGCCGGGTCGTCGGTGATGCCGGGGCTGACCCCGATGCCGAAGGCGCCGGCGATCTCCAGCGTGTCGACGATGTGCAGGTAATGCGCCCAGGTCTCGGCCCAATCCTCCCAGGGATGCGCCGTGGCATAGGTGCTGACGAAGCCCTGCTGCCACCCGGCCGGGGCGCCCTGGTCGTAATAGGCCTGGAGCGCGGCGCCATAATCCGCCCGCTCGTCGCCGAACAGGGCGCGGAAGCTGTCCACCTCACCGCCATCGCGGACCAGCCGGTCCCAGTAGTAGTGGCCCACCTCGTGCCGGAAATGGCCGAGCAGGGTGCGATAGGGCTCGCCCATCGCATCCCGCGTGGCTTCCCGCGCGGCGTCGTCCGCCTCCTTCAGCGACAGGGTGATCAGGCCGTTGTCGTGCCCGGTCATCACCTTCGGCGCGCCGGCGGCGGGGTCGGACAGGAAGTCGAACATCAGCGGCTCGGGGTCGCCGCTGGCGGCGGTCGGGATCGGCAGGGACAGCTTGATCAGGGAATAGAACAGCCGCCGCTTGGCCTGTTCGATCTTCTGCCAGCGGCGATGATTGTCCGGATCCGACAGGTCGGGGATGATGCGGTTGTGCCGGCAGGCGATGCAGAAAGCCTCCTCACCATCGGCGGGCACCATCCAGTTGCAGGCGTGCTGTTCCCAGTTCGCGCAGAAGCGGTGGCGCGAGCGTGAATTGGCCAACGCGACCCAGACTTGCCCGTCCGGCTCCACCGCGCTCATCGTTCCGAGATCCGGCAGATAGCCAAGCGTCCGGCCGCAGCGCTCGCAGGCGCCGTTCTCGAAGTACAGCACCTGATGGCAGTGCTGGCATTTGAACAGTCGCATCGCGTCTCCTGGGGCGGGCTCCCGGCCTGTCGCCGTGCGAGACATATAGGATCGCGGTCGATATTGTCCCGCGCGTTGCGCCCAGGCGCCGGGTCGAGGTGAAGGATGACGATGGCCGCGCATGCGTCCGATACCCCCGCCGTCATCATCGTCGGCGGGCCGACCGCCAGCGGCAAATCGGCGCTGGCGCTGGATCTGGCGGAGGCGCTGGACGGCGTGGTGATCAATGCCGACAGCATGCAGGTCTATGCCGAGCTGGCGATCCTCACCGCCCGGCCCGGCCCGGCCGACCTGGCGCGGGCGCCACACCGGCTGTACGGCGTACTGCCGGCGGCCACCCGCTGCTCCGCCGCCGCCTGGTGCGACATGGCGCTGGCCGAGATCGGGCTGGCGCAGAAGGTCGGCAAGCGGCCGATCGTGGTCGGCGGCACCGGCCTCTACCTGCGCGCCCTGACCGAGGGGCTGAGCCCGGTCCCGCCGGTGCCGGAGGAGATCCGCCGCGCCACGGTCGAGCTGCACGAGACCCTGGGCGGCGAGGCCTTCCATGCCGAGCTGATGCGCTGGGACCCGAAGATGGCGCAGCGCCTCGCGCCTGGCGACAGCCAGCGGATGATCCGGGCCTGGGAGGTGATGGTCGCGACCAACCGCTCGCTCGCCGACTGGCAACTCGAGGCCGGGTCCGGCCCGCCGCCTGGGATGGTGTTCGACTGGGTCGTGCTGGCGCCGCCGCGCGACGAACTCTACGCCGCCTGCGACGGCCGCTTCCGGGCGATGATCGCGGCCGGTGCGCTGGAGGAGGCGCGGGCGCTGCTGGCGCTGGGACTGGACCCGGAGCTGCCGGCGATGAAGGCGGTCGGGGCGCCGGAGCTGGCGGCGCATCTGCGCGGCGAGATCGACCTCGAGGCCGCGATCGCCCGGGCGCAGCAGGCGACGCGCAACCTGGCCAAGCGCCAGACCACCTGGTTCCGGAACCAGCTGCCGGTCGAAAACGCAAGGGTGCAACGCAGCCATGTCGCTCGCGCGCAATATTCGGAAAAAATTGCAGCTGAAACTTTGCGCTTTCTTCGCATTTCCGGTTGACCTGCCGGAATCGGCCGTCTAGCTTGCCGACCCTCGTTGATCCCCAACGTTGAACGCCGCGGCCCGGAGGGGGCCGCAACAGAGGTTACGATGTCGACAGAAACGCTGACCGGAGCCGAAATCGTCCTGCGTGCCCTTCGGGACCAGGGCGTAGAGGTTATCTTCGGGTATCCGGGCGGGGCTGTCCTTCCGATCTACGACGCGATCTTCAAGCAGAACGCGATCCGCCACATCCTAGTCCGGCATGAACAGGCGGCGGTGCACGCAGCGGAAGGCTACGCCCGCTCGACCGGCAAGGTCGGCGTCGTCCTCGTAACCTCCGGCCCGGGCGCGACCAACGCGGTCACCGGCCTGACCGACGCGCTGATGGATTCGATCCCCATCGTCTGCCTGACCGGGCAGGTGCCGACCCATCTGATCGGCAACGACGCGTTCCAGGAAGCCGACACCACCGGCATCACCCGGCCCTGCACCAAGCACAACTATCTGGTGAAGGACGCCAACAACGTCGCCCGTATCCTGCATGAGGCCTTCTACGTCGCCCGCAGCGGCCGGCCCGGCCCGGTGGTGGTCGACCTGCCGAAGGACGTGCAGTTCGCCGACGGCATCTACACCCCGCCGGAGCATGTCGAGCACCGTACTTACCGGCCGCGGACCGAGCCCGACCCGGCGCTGATCGAGCAGGCGGTCGACCTGATGGCCAAGGCCGAGCGGCCGATCCTGTACACCGGCGGCGGCATCATCAACTCCGGCCCGGACGCGTCCGCGGCGCTGCGCGAGCTGGTCGAGCTGACCGGCTTCCCCTGCACCTCGACCCTGCTGGGCCTGGGCGCCCTGCCGGCGTCGGACCCGCGGTTCCTGGGCATGCTTGGCATGCACGGCACCTACGAGGCCAACCTGGCGATGCACGGCGCCGACCTGATGGTCGCGCTGGGCTCGCGCTTCGACGACCGGGTGACCGGCAAGATCAGCGCGTTCTCGCCGGGGTCGACCAAGATCCATGTCGACATCGACCCGTCCTCGATCAACAAGAACGTCCATGTCGACCTGCCGATCGTCGGTGACGCCGGCCGCGTGATCCGGGGGATGGTCGAGGTGTGGAAGCGCCGCGGCTACAAGCCGCGCGACAAGGCGATCGCCGGCTGGTGGGGCCAGATCCGGCAATGGCAGGCGCGCAACTGCCTGCATTTCAGCCAGGACAAGTCGCATGACGCGGTGATCAAGCCGCAATACGCGATCAAGCGCCTGGCCGAGCTGACCGCCGACCGCGACGACGTCTACATCACCACCGAGGTCGGCCAGCACCAGATGTGGGCGGCGCAGCTGATCCCGTTCCAGAAGCCGAACCGCTGGATGACCTCGGGCGGGCTCGGCACCATGGGCTACGGCCTGCCGGCCGCGGTCGGGGTGCAGATCGCCCATCCCGAGGCGCTGGTCATCGATGTCGGTGGCGAGGCCTCGACGCTGATGAACATCCAGGAGCTGTCGACCATCGCCCAGTACCGGCTGCCGGTGAAGATCTTCATCGTCAACAACTTCTGGATGGGCATGGTGCGGCAGTGGCAGGAGCTGCTGCATGGCGAGCGCTATTCCGAGAGCTATTCCGAGGCGCTGCCCGACTTCGTCAAGCTGGCCGAGGCCTTCGGCCTGACCGGGCTGCGCGCCACCTGCATGGGCGAGGCCGACGACGTGATCCGCGAGATGCTGCGGATCAAGGGGCCGGTGGTCGTCGACATGCAGGTCTCCAAGCTGGAGAACTGCTTCCCGATGATCCCGGGCGGCGCCGCCCATAACGAGATCCTGCTGGGGCCGTCCGACCAGGCCGCCAAGCCGACCTCGGAGGAGGGGATGGTGCTCGTATAAGGCGCGGACGACGCCCTTCGCCGCGGCCGTCCCCTGAGAACTGGGGGATGGCCGCGACTCTCGTCTCGTGACCTTCTTGGAACGACCATGACCCCGCAGACCCAGATCGAAACCCATACCATCGCCGTGCTGGTCGACAACGAGCCGGGCGCGCTGGCCCGCGTCATCGGCCTGTTCTCCGGCCGCGGCTACAACATCGAGAGCCTGACCGTGGCCGAGGTCGACGCGGCGCGGGACCTGTCCCGCATCACCGTCGTCACCTCCGGCACGCCGATGATCATCGAGCAGATCAAGGCCCAGCTGGACCGGCTGGTGCTGGTGCACAGCGTGCACGACCTGACCATGGATGGCCCGGCCGTGGAGCGCGAGCTGGCCCTGGTCAAGGTCCGCGGCGCCGGCGACAAGCGCATCGAGAGCCTGCGCATCGCCGACGTGTTCCGGGCCCGGGCCGTGGATTCGACGACCGAGAGCTTCGTCTTCGAGGTCACCGGCTCGTCCCAGAAGATCGACGCCTTCATCCAGCTGATGATCCCGCTCGGGCTGGTCGATGTCAGCCGGACCGGCGTGGTCGCCATCGCCCGGGGCCCCGAAGGGCTCCTGACCGCCGTCTGAACCCCTTGCTGCCGGTTGCCAGCAGCCGGCGGTTTCCGTCATCTAGAAGAAAGGCCGGGCCGCCCGGCCCTGTGTGAGAGGACAGAGCTATGCGCGTTTATTACGACCGCGACGCGGATGTGAACCTGATCAAGTCGAAGAAGGTGGTGATCGTCGGCTATGGCAGCCAGGGCCATGCCCATGCCGCCAATCTGCGCGACAGCGGCGTCAAGGATGTGCGCATCGCGCTGCGCCCCGAGAGCCCGACCGTGAAGAAGGCCGAGGCCGCCGGTTTCACCGTGATGTCGCCGGCCGAGGCCGCGGCCTGGGGCGACGTGCTGATGATGTGCACGCCGGACGAGCTGCAGGCCGACATCTATGCCCGCGACCTGGCGCCGAACATGAAGGAAGGCGCCGCCATCGCCTTCGCGCACGGCCTGAACGTGCACTTCAACCTGATCGTGCCGCGCAAGGACCTGGACGTGTTCATGGTGGCGCCGAAGGGCCCCGGCCATACCGTGCGCTCCGAGTACCAGAAGGGCGGCGGCGTGCCGTGCCTGATCGCGGTCGACCAGAATTCGACCGGCGCCGCGCTCGACATCGGCCTGTCCTATGCCTCGGCGATCGGCGGCGGCCGCGCCGGCATCATCGAGACCACCTTCAAGGAAGAGTGCGAGACCGACCTGTTCGGCGAGCAGGTGGTGCTGTGCGGCGGCCTGACCGCTCTGATCATGGCCGGCTACGAGACCCTGGTCGAGGCCGGCTACGCGCCGGAGATGGCCTATTTCGAGTGCCTGCACGAGGTCAAGCTGATCGTCGACCTCATGTATGAGGGCGGCATCGCCAACATGCGCTACTCGATCTCCAACACCGCGGAATACGGCGACTACGTCACCGGCCCGCGGATCATCACGTCGGAGACCAAGAAGGAGATGAAGCGGGTGCTGGAGGACATCCAGTCCGGCCGCTTCACCCGCGACTGGATGCTCGAGAACAAGGTCGGCCAGGCCAGCTTCAAGGCCACCCGCCGCCGCCAGGCCGAGCACGACATCGAGAAGGTCGGCGAGAAGCTGCGCGCGATGATGCCGTGGATCGCCAAGAACAAGCTGGTCGACAAGGCCAAGAACTGAACCGGACCTCGGTCCGGAACGAAAGGGCCCCGCGAGGGGCCCTTTCTCTTTGGGAAGAATGCAACCTTCAAGCAAGGTTTGCTTACATTGCCTCTCCCGCCTGGCGGGAGAGGTCGGGCTCGCGTAGCGAGACCGGGTGAGGGTTGGCCCCGGCCTCGACAAAGAGCCCTCACCCGGAGCCGCTTCGCGTCTCCGACCTCTCCCGCAAGCGGGAGAGGCAACGCGCATCCAACTGCTACTCCGCTGCTGCCGGGATGCTGCGCCCGAACACGGCCCGCCGCAGCCCCCAGGCGGTGACCACCACAGCGGCCGAGGCCAGGCTGAGCAGGATCTGCGACCGGGTGTCGGGCTGGAACCACATCGCCACCAGCACCGCGGCCATGCCGGCGATGGTGAGCAGGGTGAGCACCGGGTAGAGCCACATCTTGACCCGCAGCCGCTGCGGCGGCGTGCGCGGCCGCAGCACCAGCTGCGACACGGCGATCATCAGATAGACGAACAGGATGACGGCGCCGGAGGAGTTCAGCAGGAACAGGAACACCGTGTCCGGCGAGACATAGGCGGCGACGACCGAGAGGTAGCCGATCAGGGTCGAGGCCAGGATCGCCCGCGCCGGCACGCCGCCCTTGGTGGTGCGGGTCAGGCCGGCCGGGGCCTCGCGCCGGCCGGCCAGCACGAACAGCATGCGCGAGGCGGTGTAGAGGCCGGAGTTCAGGCAGGACAGCACCGCGGTCAGCACCACGGCGTTCATCAGGTCCGCGGCCCAGGGGATGCCCATCCGCGCGAAGGCGACGACGAAGGGCGATTCCCTCGGCGCCAGGCTGTTCCAGGGCAGGATCACGGTCAGCAGGAACACCGAGCCGATGTAGAAGATCAGGATCCGCACCACGACCGAGCGGGTGGCCTTCACCACCGCGCGCTCCGGGTCCTTGGCCTCGGCCGCGGCGATGGTGGCGATCTCCGCCCCGACCATCGAGAACACCACGACGACGATGCCGGAGAAGATCGCGCCGACCCCGTTCGGCAGGAACCCGGCCGCCGGCGTCAGGTTGGAGAAGTCCATGGCGTGGCCGGGCCACAACCCGAAGACATAGGCGGTGCCGAGCAGCAGGAATACGGCGATGGTCGCCACCTTGATGCCGGCGAACCAGTATTCGAACTCGCCGAAGGAGCGGACCGAATAGAGGTTGGTCGCGGTCATCAGCAGCAGCAGGCCCAGCGACGCCGCCCATAGCGGCACGTCGGGCAGCCATTTCTGCAGCAGGCCGGCGCCGGCCACCGCCTCGAACCCGACCACGATCACCCAGAAGTACCAATACAGCCAGGCCACGGTGAAGCCGGCCCAGTCGCCCAGCGCCAGCCGGGCATAATCGGAGAAGGAGCCGGTGGAGGGGTTGGCCGCCGCCATCTCGCCCAGCATGCGCATCACCATGATGATCAGCACGCCGGTGACGGCATAGGTCAGGAAGGCGCCCGGGCCGACCGTGCCGATGATCGAGCTGGAGCCGACGAACAGGCCGGCGCCGATGACGCCGCCGATCGCGATCATGCTGAGGTGGCGCTGCTGCAGGCCCTGATGGAGCCCGCCCTCCGGTGCTGCGGCCATGGTTCGATCTTCTTCTTGTGGATCCGATGCGAGCCCTCCTAGCCTGATTTCACCGACCGAACACGCGATTTTGTCGGTAATGAGGCGTTCTGGCCGATATGCGACACTGATTGTAGGATTTCCGGCCGCGCTCTGGAGAGATGAAGATGTCGAGCACTAGCGATGAGGATGTGGCCCATCTCGCCCGGCTGGTGGGGCTGGCCAGATCCGACCCGGACAATATCCGGCTGCTGTCGCCCCGCGACGCCTGCGCCGTGGCGCTGCTGCTGAACCGCCTCGACCTGCTGCCGGAGGCGCAGCGCCATCCGCTGGCGGCGCTGGAGCTACTGGGTCCGGCCGGCCGTGAGATGGTGCTCGACCTCTATCACCGCCGCGCCGGCTCCGACGCCTCGCAGGACGCCTAGGCGGCGGATCAGCCGGGGGTGGAGGCGGACGGCGCCAGCAGCAGGATGGCGCCGACGACGATCAGCGCCAGGCCCGGCCAGTTCGCCTTCAACCCGAAGCCGCGCAGGCTGAAGGACCGCTTCTCGCGATTGAAGCGGCCGATCCAGATGGCCTGAAAGGCCGAATAGACCAGCCCGGCGATGACCAGGAGCGCGCCGATCAGGGGCAGTAGAGCAGTCGATGTCATGCGACCTCCAACGGTGAACCGCCCGGCGGAAAGGGGGCGGTGTCGGACAGATCGACCACAGATCAACGGCACCGGGCCTGCCGGGGTTCCTGTCCGCGGCCGCAAGCGCCTGCGGCCTCTCCCGCGGCGCGGGAAAGGCAAAATGATCCGGTTTTCGTAGGTTGGGTTCGCGAAGGCGCGAACCCAACCTACGCGTCACCCCGTGTCCGGCGGCTTGCGGCGTCCGGGAGCAGCGGGGCGAGGCTCGGGCGGATCCTCCGGATCGTCGTCCTCGCCGTCCTCCGGCGGTATGAAGCCGTAATGCTCCATGGCCTCGTCGGCCATCTCCAGCCAGCGCTCCACCTCCGGCGGGAAGCCCCAGCGCCGGCACAGGGCCGCCACCGCGACCTCCGGCCGGCTGGCYGCGATCARCTCGGCCACCTCCGGCCGCTCCACCCGCTCGCAGACCTCGGCGACGCGGCGGTCGACCTCCTCGTCGTCCTCCGACACCTCGTAGGCGGCGGCCAGCATCGCCAGCTTYACCCGCAGGTCGTGCCAGTCCTCCTGSGCCGATTCGCGCTTCGCCGCGGCCTTGCGCCGCTCGTCGCGATGATTGGCGAACTTGTCCTCCAGCAGCAGGGTCTGCCGCAGCGACTTGGCGACCACGGCGATCCGCTTGCAATAATCGGCACCGGGCTGCGGCGCCTCSACCGCCTCKGTGCGGGTGGCCTCCATGATCTCCATCTGGATCTCGGCCGCCCGGGCGAGCATGCGCAGATGCCGCGCCGCCCGCTCCTCCTGGGGAGTGGCCGGGGCTTCCGACATCCGATCGGTCTGCGCCTTGTCCATGGAACATAGCATGAACGCAGTTGCCGATTAATACAATTGCACAATGTGTTAACTGCCGTCCTGTGCCGGACGGTCCGCCGTCTCAGCCGGCGCGGAACAGGCCCAGGCGCTGCAGCAGCCGGCCGATGCCGCGGCCTGCCCGCTCGGCGACGCTGGCCGGGCGCGGAGCCTCGCGGGTCGGCTCCGCCGCCCGGGGGCGGTCGGTCTCCGACTCCTCGCCGCCGAAGGCGGCGCGCGCCTGCTCCAGCAGCATCGGGATCGACCGTGCCTGGCGCAGCAGCATCGGCAGGAACAGCAGCGCGACYACCGCGCCGATGATCAGGAGCTTCACACCGCTCAGGCCCATGATGGCTGCCTCCTCAGGCCTGCTCGCCGGCGGCCCGGTTCCGGCGGATGCGGACCGGGACGGCGCGGCGGGAGGCGAGCTTGGCGAAGACCGCCAGGGTCAGGGCGCCGGCCAGCAGCGGGCCGCCGGTCAAGACGATCCATTGGGTCTCGCCGATGCCCTCCAGCTCGCCGACGCCCTGCGCCACCAGCCAGCCGGGCGCCAGCATGGCGGGAACCCAGACGATCGCCGACAGCACATTGGCGATCTGGAAGCGGGCCGGGCGCATGCGCATGATCCCGGCGATCAGCGGCACCACGGCGCGTAGCGGCCCGAGGAAGCGGCCGAGGAAGATCGAAGCGGTGCCCCAGCGGCGGAAGAACAGCCGGCCGCGGGCGATCATCGCGCGGTCGCGCGAGAACGGCCAGACATTGCGGGCATTCGGCCCCAGCTTCTGCCCCAGCCAGTAGGAGACGGCGTCGCCCAGCACGGCGCCCGCGATCGACCACAGGATCACCGGGACGGGATGCAGCAGGCCGCCGCCGACCAGGGCGCCGGTCGCCAGCATCAGGGCGGTGCAGGGGACGAACAGGCCGACCACGGCCATGGATTCGCCGAAGGCCAGCAGGAACAGGATCGGTCCCGCCCAGGCCTGGTTGTCGGCGATGAACTGCGTGACCTGGGCAACAAAGCTTTCCACGATGCGTCCGATCGGCTCACGTCAAAAAGGGGAGGGCCCGGAGGCGTCGCACCTCCGGGCCCCATACTACTCTCAGAGCTCGTCGCCGCCCATATCGAACCCGGCGTCGGACGCCAGGTCGCCGGCGGTGTCCTCCGCCGCCTGGCCGAGGTCCCCGGCCGCCTGGGCCACGTCGGGGGTGAAGGCGTCCATCAGCAGGTTGCCGAGGACGACGCCGCCGGCCACGCCCATCGCGGTCTGCATGGCGCCGGCCATGAAGCCGCCACCGCCGCCGGGCCGGCCGTAGCCCTGCTGGGCGCCGTAGCCGCCCCGCTGGGCGCCATAGCCAGGCTGCGCTCCGTAGCCGGGCTGGGCCTGCTGCCGGCCCCAGGG
>NZ_JBFRCU010000105.1:0-23937 GCF_052113205.1 Inquilinus sp. YAF38
GCCGAGCCGAGCGCGATGCCCGGATGATGAAACTCCGACAGAAAATCTCCGGCGGGTTCCGCACATCTCAAGGCGCAGACAACTTCGCCACGCTCCGCACCCTCATCGGCACCGCTCGAAAGCGCGGATGGAACCTGCTCGAAACACTGTCATCCTGCCCAACACAACTCATCCATAACCTCAACTCCGCCTAATCACGCCTGCACCTGGGCAGTTACCGCTACGCTCGCAATGACGGTATAGGAGGCAGAGAGCCCTCGAAGCGGAAGAGGCTACGCACATCCATGCCCGCGGTCGCTAGCCCAGCGCCGCCGCGATCTCCGCCCATTCCTGCTCCAGGCTGGCCTGGGACATCGGCTTGCCGGCCTGGCGGTACCAGTAGCCGGCATTGCCGAGGTCGCCTTCCTTGCGGTGCAGATAGGCGTGGGCCCAGGCGGCGTCGGCGCCGTCCTCGGAATCGACGCAGCCATGCGCCCGGTCCCAGTCGCCCTTGGCGTCCCACCACAGCGCGGCGAGCGGCGGCGACAGGGTCGCGGGCGGCTGGTCCTGGTCCAGGGATTTTCTGAAAGCGGCGACATCCATCGGTCGGCCTCCCGGTTCGTCAGGGGCGCGGCGCCCCGGGTCACAACGGCCCGAACTAAAAGCCCGTCATGGCGAGGCGCGCCCCTCGGACTTGATCCGGGGGGCCGTGGCCATCCAGGGTCGGTGCGAGCGGCCCTGGATGGCCACGCCCCACTCGGACTCAGGGGCGGGGCTCGCCATGACAAAAGGGGAGCTTGCGAGCCGGCATCAAGGCCGGACGGAATTCAGCGCAACGAAACAAGGGGCCGAAGGCCCCTGGTCTCATCCATCGGAACGACCGGTCGGGGCCGTGCGGCCCCGGTCCTGATCAGTAGCCCTGGATCTGCATCCGCTTGCGCAGCGCCTTGCGCTGGCGGCGGACGGCTTCGGCTTCCTCGCGGATGCGGCGCTCGGACGGCTTCTCGTAGTTCCGGCGCTGCTTCATCTCGCGAAAGATGCCTTCACGCTGCATACGCTTCTTGAGGACGCGCAGCGCCTGATCGATGTTGTTGTCGCGGACGAGCACCTGCATCGGGCAAAGGCCTTTTCACTAAACGGGTCGGGCGGGGTTACGCCTTTCAACCGAGAATGTCGAGTACGATCTGACGAATCTCGGCGCGGGACAGCTCTGCCGTGTGTGCCGGCTGCCGCAGCGGGGTGGTGGCCAGCCGCGGCGTCGGACGACGCCGGCGGCGGGAGTTGGTCTTGGTCTTTTCGGTCTTCATGTCTGTTCTTTACGGTTCGGGCCCTTGGGGCCTCGTTGCACTCAATATCGCTTAAACCACGACGCAAAGGCCATCGGCCCGCCCGTCGCGGCACAAAGCACGATCGGCAGGCGAAGCGCCTGCCCAATCGTTCGGATCATGGTTGGGAGGGGGATCCGGGCCGGTTCCTTGGAACGGCAGCGCGGATCGTGTCGAAACCGATCTCGAGGTTCGATATAGGGGAAGCGCAGCCGGTTTGCAACCCGCCAGGCGAAAAACAGCCGACCGTCGGAGGTGACAGCGGGCCGGATCGTTCCCACATCGAAATCATCTCGGCGGCTGACACTGGGGGGCGAAATGCGCTTCGGCATCGTCGGATTCGGCCTGGTCTTCACCCTGCTCCTGCCCACGCCGCCCGCGGCGGCCCAGGACCAGCCGGTCGATCTCGAGCTGGTGCTCGCGGTCGACGTCTCCCGCTCGATGGACGATGACGAGCAGGCGCTGCAGCGCGACGGCTATGTCGGCGCCCTCACCCACCCCGAGGTGATCGACGCCATCACCTCCGGCGTGCATGGCCGCATCGCCATCACCTATGTCGAATGGGCCGGCGCCAACTCCCAGGCCGTGATCCTGCCCTGGCGGCTGATCGACGGCGCCGCGGCAGCGCGCACGGCAGCGGCGGACCTGTCCGAGACCTTCGGCACGGTGACGCGGCGCGGCACCTCGATCTCCGGCGCGCTGCTGTTCTCCGCCGGGCTGTTCGACAACAACGGCTATGAGGGGATCCGCCGCGCCATAGACATCTCCGGCGACGGGCCGAACAACGCCGGCTGGCCGGTGTCGGGCGCCCGCCAGATGGCGCTGTCGCAGGGCATCACCATCAACGGCCTGCCGGTGATCCTGAAGCGCGGCGGCTTCGGCGGCCTGCCAGAGCCCGACATGCTCGACGCCTATTACCGCGACTGCGTCATCGGCGGCCCCGGCGCCTTCACCGTGGCGGTGCGCAGCCCGCAGCAATTCGCCGAGGCGATCCGGCGCAAGCTGGTGCTGGAGATCGCCGGGGCGACGCCGGAGGTGGCCCCCGTCGCCTTCATCCCGGCCCAGGCCGGCGGCACCGACTGCATGATCGGCGAGAAGACCCGCCCACGCTGGCTGGACCAGGACCAGCGGTAGTTCGCTACCCCTCCACCACCAGCCGGTAGCCAACCCCGGCCTCGGTGGCGATCAGCCGCGGCCGGGCCGGGTCGTCGCCAAGTTTCTGGCGCAGCTGGCCGACATAGACGCGCAGATACTGCATCGCGTCGATATGGGCCGGGCCCCAGACCTCGCGCAGGATCTTCTGATGCGTCACCACCCGGCCGTGATGGGCGGCCAGCAGGCGCAGGATCTCGAACTCCTTCTTCGACAAGCGGATCTCCCGCCCCTCGAAGCGCACCCGGCGATGCGGCACGTCGACGGTCAGCGGCCCGGCCTCGATCACCGCCTCGGCCGCCTCGTCCTCCTGCCCGCCGCGGCGCAGGGCGGCACGCAGCCGGGCGGTCAGCTCGGCGATGCCGAAGGGCTTGGTGACATAGTCGTTGGCGCCGCGGTCCAGCGCCTCGACCTTCTCCGCCTCGCCGGCGCGGACCGACAGCACGATCACCGGCACCGCCGACAGCTCGCGGATCCGGCTCAGCACCTGCTGGCCGTCAATGTCGGGCAGGCCGAGGTCGAGGATCACCAGGTCGGGCCGGTCCTGCACCACCCGCTCCAGCCCCTCGGTGCCGCCCGCCGCCTCGATCGGGGCATAGCCGTCGGCGGCCAGGCTGATCTTGAGGAAGCGGCGGATCTGCGGCTCGTCGTCGATGATCAGGATGCGCGGTGCGGGGCGGGTGTCTGAGGGCATCATAAGGACGGCCTCGTAGGTTGGGTTCGCCCTTGCGAACCCAACAATGGCTCCGGTTGCACGATGTTGGGTTCGCTTCCGCGAACCCAACCTACGTCTTGGGTCTGGCACAGGATGGACATCACATCCCCATCGAAATGCCGGGCAGGGCCGGGGCGGCGAGGTCGGGCGGGAAGGTGATGGTGAAGACGGCGCCACGCCGGTCGCCGCGGTTGCCGGCGGTGACTCGCCCGCCCAGGATCTCGACGAAGCCGCGGCAGATGGCCAGGCCGAGGCCAGTGCCCGCTTGGGCACTGTCGCCATGGTGGATGCGGTGGAACTTGTCGAAGATCGCCTCCAGCTTGTCCTCCGGGATGCCGTCGCCCTCGTCCAGCACCCGCAGCACCAGCCCCTTCTCCTCCCGCGCCGAGACGGTGATGACGGTGCCGGCCGGCGCGTACTTCGCGGCGTTGTCGATCAGGTTGACCAGCGCCTGCTCCAGCAGGATCGGATCCAGCAGGTACAGCGGCAGGCCGGGCGCGATGTCGAGCACCAGCCGATGGCGGGCGACCAGGGCGGCGCAGCGCTGGGCCGCCGCCCCCACCACCTCCGCCACCTCGGTCGTCTCCAACCGCGGCTGCAGCACGCCGGATTCGAGCCGGGTCATGTCGAGCAGGTTGCCGACGAAGCGGTTCAGCCGCTCGGCCTCGTCCTCCGCCGTCTCCATCAGCTCGGACCGCGCCTCCGGGTCCAGCGCCGAATCGTGGCGGCGCAGGCTGGAGATGGCGCCGATGATCGAGGCCAGCGGCGTGCGCAGATCGTGGCTGATCGAGGTCAGCAACGCGGCGCGCAGCCGCTCGGTCTCCGCCACCACGCGGACCTCGTCGACATCCTTGGCCAGCCGCACCCGCTCGATCGCCACCGCCGCCTGGTCCATCAGCGAATCCAGCAGGCGCTGGTCGTCGGGGCTGAGCAGCGGCCCCGGCTGGTCGCGGTCGATGCCGACCACGCCGATCTGGCCGGAGGCGGTGCGCCAGGGCAGGAACAGCCATTTGCCGCCGGGCAGCGTGTCGGCGCCCCGCCCCGCCGGCCGGTCATTGGCCCAGCTCCACTGCGCCGCCGCCCGCTCCGCCTCCTCGATCCGGTCCTCCGGCGGATAGCCCGCCACGACCTGCAGCGAGCCGTCCTGCGGCATCAGCACGACGACGCGCAGCTTCAGCATCGACGCGATCTGGTAGGCGGCGGCCCAGAGCAGGTCGTCGGCCGAGCCGATCGCCGCCAGCTTGCGGCTGAACCCGAACAGCTCCGCCGTCGCCCGGGCCCGCGCCGCGGCGCCGCGGGCCTGCAGCCGGGCCCGGCTCTGCAGGTTCGAGGTGACGACGGCGACCACCAGGAAGAACACCAGCGTGGTGACGTTCGACGGATCGGCGATCACCAGGCTGTACAGCGGCGGCAGGAAGAAGAAGTTGACCGCGAACACGCTCAGCAGCGAGGCGAAGATCGACGGTCCCAGCCCGTAGCGCGCGGCGCAGAACAGCACCGGCAGCAGGAACACCAGCGCGATGCTGTTGGTGGTGGCGGCGAAGGCGACGAGATGGGCGGCCGCGGTGGTCGCCGCGACGCCGACCGCGGCGACCAGATAGGGCCGCGGGTCGAAACCGGCATCGGCCGGGCGGGTCTGGATCCGCTCCGCGCCAGGCTGGGCGTCCGTCCCCTCCCCTGCCATCACGTGGACGGAGATTGACCCCGATTTGCGCAGCAGATCATGCACCACCGAGCCGTGCAGCATCTCGAACCAGCGCGACCGGTCGGACTTGCCGATGACGATCTGGGTGATGTTGTTGCGCCGGGCGTAGCTCAGGATCTCGGCGACGATGTCGTTCGCCGGGATGGTGACGGTCTCTCCGCCCAGCTTCTCCGCCAGCAGCAGGGCGCGGGCGATGCGGTCACGCTGGGCCTCGCCCAGCCGGTGGTGGCGCGACCCTTCGATGTAGACCGCGATCCAGCGCGCCCCCAGCCGGTCGGCCACGCGCCGGGCGTAGCGGACCAGCGCCTCGCCATTCGGCGCGTCGCTGACGCAGACCATGATGCGGTCGCCGGCCGCCCAGGGGCCGGTGATGGCATGGGCCCGCATATAGCCCAGCATCTGGTCGTCGACCCGCTGGGCGGTGCGGCGCAGCGCCAGCTCGCGCAGCGCCGTCAGGTTGCCGGGCTTGAAGAAATGGTCGACCGCGCGCCGCGCCTGGTCGCGGATATAGACCTTGCCCTCGGCCAGCCGCTTCTGCAGGTCCTCCGGCGTCAGGTCGATCAGCTCGATCTCGTCGGCGCCGTCGATCCAGGCATCCGGCACCGTCTCGCGCACCCGGATGCGGGTGATCTGGGCGACGACGTCGTTCAGGCTTTCGACATGCTGGATGTTCAGCGTGGTCCAGACATCGATGCCRGCGGCGATGATCTCCTCGACATCCTGGTAGCGCTTGTCGTGCCGGCWGCCGGGGGCGTTGGTGTGCGCCAGCTCGTCGACCAGCACCAAAGCGGGCCGCCGCTTGAGGATGGCGTCGAGATCCATCTCCTCCAGCGCCCGGCCGCGATGCTCGGAGCGGCGGCGGGGGATGATCTCGAAGCCGCCGACCAGGGCCTGGGTCTCGGCCCTGCCATGGGTCTCGACCACGCCGATGACGACGTCCAGCCCGTCGCGCCGCCGCGCGGCGCCCTGGGACAGCATCTCATAGGTCTTGCCGACGCCGGGCGCCGCCCCGAGGAAGATCTTGAGGCGGCCGCGGGTTTTCGCGACCGCCTCGAGCAGAGCTTCCGGCGAGGGACGATGATCGTCGTCGGATCGATCGGTCAGTGACATCGGGGCAGGATGACTACGGGGTCTTCAGCCCGTCCAGCGCCATGTTGAGCTGCAGGACGTTGACCCGCGGCTCGCCGATCAGGCCCAGCAGCCGGCCGGAGGTCGCGGCCTGCACGGCGTCGCGCACCTGGTCCGACGGCAGGCCGCGGGCGGCGGCGACGCGGGCGACCTGCAGCGCGGCATTGGCCGGGCTGATGTCCGGGTCGAGGCCCGAGGCCGAGCTGGTGACCATGTCGGCCGGCGGGTGCTTGATGCCCTGCGCCGCCAGCGCATCGACGTCGCCCTTCACCCGGTCGGCCAGCGCCTGGCTGGTCGGACCGAGATTGGAGCCGGCCGAGTTCGAGGCGTTGTAGGGCTGCGCGATCGACTTGCTCGGGTCGTTCGGATCGGTGCCCGAGGTCGCCGAGATCCGGCCGTGGAAGTATGTCTCGCTGGTGAAGTCCTGGCCGATCAGCGACGAGCCGATGACGGTGCCGTCGGCCCGCGTGACCAGGCTGCCATTGGCCTGGGCCGGAAGCAGCCCCTGGGTGATGCCGGTCATGGCGAAGGGGTAGGCGATGCCGGTGAGGATCGTCAGCAGGACGACCATCACCAGGGCGGGTCGGATCTGGTTCAGCATGGCATGTATCCAGTGTGCTGCCCCACCCTCCCCCCGGTCGTCATTCCCGCGAAAGCGGGAATCTCATCGGGGGTGGCGGGACGGTCGGCGCGAGATCCCCGCTTTCGCGGGGATGACGGGAAAAAGAAGAGGCGGTCGGTCATCCCGGCCTCACGCCAGCCCGAGGGCGGTGACGATCAGGTCGATCGCCTTGATCCCGATGAACGGGACGATGAGGCCGCCCAGGCCGTAGATCAGAAGGTTGCGCCGCAAGAGAGCGGCCGCGCTGAGCGCCCGGTAGCGAACGCCGCGCAGCGCCAGCGGGATCAGCGCGACGATGACCAGCGCGTTGAAGATGATCGCCGACAGGATCGCGCTCTGCGGCGAGTGCAGGTCCATGACGTTGAGCACCCCGAGCTGCGGGTAGAATGCCAGGAACATCGCCGGGATGATGGCGAAGTACTTGGCCACGTCGTTGGCGATTGAGAAGGTGGTCAGGGCGCCGCGGGTGATCAGCAGCTGCTTGCCGATGCCCACCACCTCGATCAGCTTGGTCGGGTCGCTGTCGAGGTCGACCATGTTGCCGGCCTCGCGCGCCGCCACCGTGCCGGTCTGCATCGCCACGCCGACATCGGCCTGGGCCAGCGCCGGCGCGTCGTTGGTGCCGTCGCCGCACATCGCGACCAGCCGGCCCTTGCCCTGCTCCTCGCGGATCAGCGCCAGCTTGGCCTCCGGCGTCGCCTGGGCCAGGAAGTCGTCGACCCCCGCCTCGGCCGCGATCGCCGCGGCGGTCAGCGGGTTGTCGCCGGTGATCATGACGGTGCGGATGCCCATCCGCCGCAGCTCGGCGAAGCGCTCGCGGATGCCGCCCTTGACCACGTCCTTCAGATAGATGACGCCGAGCGGCTTGCCGTCCTTGGCCACGGCCAGCGGCGTGCCGCCGGCCTTGGCGATGCGCTCGGTGATCTGGTCCAGCTCCTTCGGCATGGCCAGGCGCGGATTGCCGGCGACCTCGCGGACATGGCCGATGACGGCGTCGACCGCGCCCTTGCGGATGACCGAGCCCTCGATGTCCACGCCGCTCATCCGGGTCTGGGCGGTGAAGGGCACGAAATGGGCCTGCATGCGGCCGACCTCGCGGGCGCGCAGCCCATATTTCTCCTTCGCCAACACCACGACCGAGCGGCCTTCCGGCGTCTCGTCGCTGAGCGAGGAGAGCTGGGCGGCGTCCGCCAGCTCGGCGTCGGTGACGCCGGGCAGCGGCACGAACTCGGTGGCCAGGCGGTTGCCGAGCGTGATGGTGCCGGTCTTGTCCAGCAGCAGCGTGTCGACATCGCCGGCCGCCTCGACCGCGCGGCCGGACATGGCCAGCACGTTGAAGCGCACCAGCCGGTCCATGCCGGCGATGCCGATCGCCGACAGGAGGGCGCCGATCGTGGTCGGGATCAGGGTGACGAACAGCGCCACCAGCACCACCACCGAGATCGACCCGCCGGCATAGGCGGCGAAGGCGGGGATGGTGACCGTGGCGAAGACGAAGATGATCGTCAGCCCGGCCAGCAGGATGTTCAGCGCGATCTCGTTCGGCGTCTTCTGGCGCGACGCCCCCTCGACCAGCGCGATCATGCGGTCGAGGAAGGTCGACCCCTGGGCCGCGGTGATGCGCACCTTGACCCAGTCCGACAGCACCCGGGTGCCGCCGGTGACAGCCGACCGGTCGCCGCCCGACTCCCGGATCACCGGGGCGGATTCGCCGGTGATCGCGCTTTCGTCGACCGAGGCGATGCCCTCGATCACCTCGCCGTCGGACGGGATCAGGTCGCCGGCCTCGACCAGCACCAGGTCGCCCTGGCGCAGTGACAGCGCCGGCACCGGCTCGGTGTCGCGGCCGGCGGCGTCGCGCAGCCGCTTGGCCACGGTGTCGGTGCGGGTCTTGCGCAGGCTTTCGGCCTGCGCCTTGCCGCGGCCCTCGGCCACCGCCTCGGCGAAGTTCGCGAACAGCACGGTGAACCACAGCCAGAGCACGATCTGGATGGTGAAGCCGATGCCGGCCGCGCCGGTGGCGATGTCACGCAGCAGCAGCACCGTGGTCAGGGCCGCCACGGTCTCGACCACGAACATCACCGGGCTGTGCCACATGATGCGCGGGTCGAGCTTGCGGACCGCGTCGAGCGCGGCCGGGCCCATGATCTTGGCGTCGAACAGCGACGCCGGAGTGTTGGAAGTCTTCATGACCGAATGTCCGATCAGAACAGAGTGCCGGCGGAGGAGGCGAGCTGGTCCACGATCGGACCCAGCGCCAGGGCCGGGAAGAAGGTCAAACCGCCCATGATCAGCACCACGCCGATCAACAGGCCGACGAACAGCGGCCCGGTGGTCGGGAAGGTGCCGGAGGACGGCGGCAGGCTGCGCTTGGCGGCGAGCGACCCGGCGACGGCCAGCATCGGCACGATCATCAGGAAGCGGCCGATCAGCATCGCGAAGCCGAGGGTCACCGTGTAGAACAGCGAGGTCGCGGTCAGGCCGCCGAAGGCCGAGCCGTTGTTCGCCGTGCCCGAGGTGTAGGCGTAGAGCACCTCGGTGAAGCCGTGCGGCCCCGGGTTGAGGATGCCGGCGAGGCCAGCCTGGGTCGACAGCGCCAGGGCGGTGAAGCCGAGCATCGAGGCCGGCAGGATCAGCAAGGCCAGCATGGTCATCTTGACCTCCTTGGCCTCGATCTTCTTGCCGACATATTCCGGCGTGCGGCCGACCATCAGCCCGGCGACGAAGATCGCCTCGACGACGAACAGCAGCATGCCGTACAGGCCGGCGCCGACGCCGCCGATCACGACCTCGCCCAGCATCATGTTGATCAGCGGCACCATGCCGCCGAGCGCGGTGAAGCTGTCATGCTGGGCGATGATGGCGCCACAGGAGGCCGCCGTGGTGACCACGGCGAACAGCGCCGACAGCGCCTCGCCGAAGCGGACCTCCTTGCCCTCCATGTTGCCGAGGCTGGTGTCGACGCCGAGCGAGGCCAGGAGATGCCCGCCGCCGGCCTCCTGCCAATAGGCGATGAAGACGCCGGCCAGGAACAGCACGCCCATGGCGCTGAGGATCGCCCAGCCCTGGCGCTCATTGCCGACCATGCGGCCGAAGGTGTTGGTCAGCGCGGCGCCGATCGCGAAGATCAGCACCATCTGCACCAGGTTCGACAGCGCGGTCGGGTTCTCGTAGGGATGGGCCGAATTGGCGTTGAAGAAGCCGCCGCCATTGGTGCCCAGCATCTTGATCGCCAGCTGCGAGGCCACCGGCCCCTGGGCGATGGTCTGGTGCGCGCCTTCCAGCGTGGTGGCGTCGACATAGCTGCCGAAGTTCTGCGGCACGCCCTGCCAGACGAAGAAGATCGTGGCGACGACGCAGATCGGCAGCAGCACGTAGAGCACCGCCCGGGTCAGGTCGATCCAGAAATTACCGATAGTCTGCGACGACCGCCGGGCGAAGCCGCGCACCAGCGCGATGGCCAGGGCGATGCCGACCGCGGCCGAGGCGAAGTTCTGCACCGTCAGCCCGGCCATCTGCACCAGATAGCTCATGGTGCTTTCGCCGCCATAGGACTGCCAGTTGGTGTTGGTGACGAAGCTGACCGCGGTGTTGAAGGCAAGGCCTTCCGGCACCGCCGACATGCCGGCCGGGTTCAGCGGCAGCACGTCCTGGAAGCGCTGCAGCGCGTACAGCACGACGACGCTGACCAGGCTGAAGATCAGCATGCCGAAGGCATAGCCGGTCCAGTGCTGCTCGCGGTCCTCGCGCACGCCGGCGGCGGCGTAGAACAGGCGCTCGACCGGGCGCAGGATGGGGGAGAGGAAGGTGCGCTCGCCGGCGAAGACGCGGGTCATGTAGCCGCCGAGCGGACGCACCAGGAGGAGGACGATCGCGCAGTAGATCGCGATCTGGATCCAGCCGTTGAGGGTCATGGTGTCCGGCGCTTTCCTGGCTCAGAACTTCTCGGGACGGACCAGGGCGTAGACCAGGTAGCCGAGCAGCAGCGCGGACACCAGGCCACCGAGGACGAGGTCGAAGGTCATCGCGTCCTCACAGCCGGTCGCACAGCAGCACGTAGCCCAGGCCGACGGCGAAGAACGCCGCGGCCAGGGCAAGCATCAGAACATCGAGCACGAAGTCTCCTTCCCGCAGGCATGGCTGCGGAGTCGTGTGATCGGGGCGGATCAGACACCCGGAGCACATAAAAATTCGATCCGGATTTCCGCCGGGCTATGGTGCGGGCGGCAGGGGGCCGAGCTTGGGAGATGGATAAATGATGACAGGCGGATGCCTGTGCGGGGCGGTGCGCTACGAGGTGGCCGCGGACCCGGTCTATACCGGACACTGCCATTGCCGGTCTTGCCAGCGCGCCAGCGGTGCTGGCCACTCCACCTATGTCGGCGTCCCGCGCGCGGCCCTGACCGTGCGCGGCGAGACCCGCAGCTACGCCGCGACCGGCGGCAGCGGGCGGCAGGCCCGGCGCCATTTCTGCTCGGCCTGCGGCAGCCAGCTGTTCGGCATCGCGGAGATGGATCCCGGCACGGCCACGCTCTATGCCGGGACGCTGGACGACCCGTCGGTGATCCGGCCGGACGCCGCGATCAATGTGCGAGATCGCCAGCCCTGGGACCGGATCGCCGGCGACCTGCCCGAATTCGACGGCATGCCGCCCGGCGCTGGCGGGGCGTAGCGACCCTCGCGGACAGGTCCTCAGTCGGCAATCGAACGAATGACCCGCGCCGGATTTCCGCCGACAAGGCTGTTCGGGGGAACGTCCCGGGTGACGACCGAACCCGCCGCGACGACCGAATTCTCCCCCACCGTCACGCCGCCGATGACGGTCGCACCGGCTGCGATCCAGACATTTCTCTCGATCACGATCGGCTTGGCGATGACGACGTCGCGCCGTTGCGCCGGTTCGATCGGATGGCCGGACGTGATCAGGCTCACATTCGGCCCGATCATCACATCATCGGCAATGTCGAGCCCGCCAAGATCATAGAAGGTGCAGCTCTGATTGATGAAGACATTGCGTCCGACATTGGTATCCAACCCTCCGGTTGCGTAGAACGGCGGTATCAGAGAAAAGCTGTCGTCCACCGTCTTGCCGATGAGTTCGCTGAACAGGGCCCGGACTTCATCCGCATCATTGAACGTCAAGCGGTTGAGAACGGCGGTGATCGCCATCGCTCGTCTGACGCTGGCCGTCATGGCCGCCGATTCCGGCGTTCGCCTGGGAATGATCCTGGTGCGCTCGTCATTCGCCATTCGCTGTTTTCCTCCGGTCGGTGCGCAGCCTGTCAGGCGAGGGTGAGGTAGATCTCGGCTTCGATCACCCAATCCGCGCCGATCTTGCGCCATTTCGCGGTGTAGGTGCCGGAGGCGAGGGGCAGGCCGCCGGCGGCGGTGACGCCTTGCCAGTGGCCATGATCGAGGGCGATGGGCTCGATCGGCGAGACCAGGATCGTGTCCGGGGTACGGGTGTAGATCGTGCGCAGGGACGCCGCGAATTCCTGCTCCCACGCCGCGAGCTGGGCCTTGCGGCCGGAGATCACGGCGCTGTCCGTGCCGGTGACGAGAACAACGCCCGGCGCCAGAAGCGGGCCGATGGCCTTGATGTCCGCCCCGGCCAGGGCACGGTTGAAGACCTCGCGCCGCCGGCGGATGGCGTGGTCGGGGGCATCGGTCATCTTGAGGCTTTCGGCAGGGGCGATTGCCGGGGATATTGCCCCCGCAAGCGATGGCGGTCGACGCCCCAGTTTCATTGCGACAGGGCTGCCGAACGGATCGAGGCGCCCGCAATCCCGGGCGAGGCCCTGGCCGCTTTCGACCCGTTGCGATCGTTCGAATTCATGATCATCTGGTGATCGAGCTGTGATCAAGGGGGGAGCCGATGGGATGAAATACGACGATGCATCCTGGCACTATGGAGGCACTTTCCCGGACAATTTTCCGAACTCGGCTGGTGCCACGCACATAGCTATGTTTTTGACCTGGGCGGCGCTAAACGATTTAGTCGGAGAGCTACATCACACGGAATTACAGACCGATCTGGCTAGACTAAAGGCACGGTCGATCACGCCTACTGAGTGGTTTTTGTCCGCATGCGATGAAAAGCTAACAGATGAAGATTTTAATGATGAGGGCAACAAATTTGCCTCATACTATTACGATGAGACAACTGATCCTTCTGGACTAACTCATTATTTCGCCGATCTTTTCAAGACCTTTCCGAACGTGGAAAGCCTCTACTCTGTGCCAGATAGTTGGGCCAGCTTCGACCAACTGGCTCCCGTTATTGATCGGCGGTTTGCCGCTTGGCGCAGCAAGGTTGGATGAGAGTGTAGAGGTCCGCTTTCCGCCCCCTCCAGCCAGATGGCGGGATTTCCGCCGGTCAGTACCCCATCGACGGCCGGGCCACCCAGACCAGGCCGTGCCAGGCGGCGCCGTCATAGCTCGCGGTGAAATCGCGCGCCGGGTCCCGCCGAAGGCTCAGCCGCGCCATCACCGCCTGCGACCGCAGGTTGTCCGGCGCGGTGCAGGCCAGGATCTCACCGAAGCCGAGCCGGCCGAAGCCGTCCTGCAGCGCCGCCGCCGCGGCCTCGGTGGCGTAGCCGCGGCCCCAGGCGAGCCGCATCAGCCGCCAGCCGATCTCGACACCGGAGCCGAGCGGATGGTCCGGGCCCAACCGCATGATCCCGGCATAGCCGAGGAATTCATTCGCCAGGCTCTCGACCGCCCAGCGGCAGAAGCCGTGCCGGTCGAAGGCGGCAAGAGTGCGGTCGAGCTTGGCGTCGCTGCCCGCCCGGTCCAGCGGCCCGCCGAGGTCGCGCATCACCTCGGGGTCGGCGGCCAGGGCGGCAAAGGCGGCCCGGTCGTCCTCGCGCCAGGGCCGGAGCCGCAATCTCGGGGTGGTCAGGATCACCGGCGCCTCAGCGCCGGCTGTCCGGGTCGAACGCCAGCCCGTCGCCGACCTCGTCGAGGCTCAGCAGCGGACCGCGCGGCAGGGTCTCCCAGCGCGTCTTCTCCGCATCGCTCTCGATGGTGCCCTGGCTCCGCTTCGCCCGACGGGTGAGATAGTTGATGCTGAGGCCTTCGATCTCGCCGCTGCCACGGTTGGTTTCGGTGCGGTCGTAGCCGATCAGCTCGAACCGGCCGCCCTGCCAGCGGAAGGTCATCGTCGTCGTCGACATCGACCAGCTGCCGGCGCTGGCGAAGACGCCGAGCCTGAGGCGCAGCGTGCCGCGGGCGACCTCGAGGCCGCTGGCGGCGACGGAGTCGAACGGGTCGTCCATCACCGGGTCGGTCCGGCGCGGGATCAGGGCATGGTTCTCCATCGCCAGCTCATAGCCAGCCGCCCGGGCGAAGGCGACGGCCAGGATGCGCGGATTGGTGTCCAGCGAGTCCACGCCGAGCCCCTCCGGATTGGCCACCACGTTCTTCGGATCGGTCGCGTGCAGGACGAAGGCGAGATCGGCCTTGCCGTTGCCGTCCAGGTCGCCCTTGGCCTGCGCCTCCAGCTGCCAGCCCGGCGGCACGAAGCCCTCGGCCGAAGCCGCCTGGCGCGGCAGGGCGGGATAGGTGGCCGCGGGGATGTCCAGCTCCTGCGCGGACGCGCAGGACAGGCCGGCGAGCAGGATGGCGACGGCAGCGACCAGAAGCTTCACGGCGAATCCCTCTCCGGACACGATGGCGTCCAGAGACACCAGGGGCTTTGTCATGGCGGCGCCGGGCCCCGCAGCCGGTCCAGCGCCAGCACGGCGCCGCCGGCCACCAGGCCCCAGAAGGCGGCGCCGATGCCGAACAGCGACAGGCCGGAGACGGTGGTGACGAAGGTGACGACCGCCGGCAGCCGCTCCTCCTCCCGCGCCAGCGCGGTCGACAGTGCGCCGCCGAGGCTGCCCAGCAGCGCCAGCCCGGCCACCGCCTGGATCAGCAGCGGCGGCGAGGCGGCGATGAAGGCGGCGGCGAAGCCGGCGAACAGGCCGAGCCCGACATAGACCGCCCCGGCCACCACCGCCGCCGGCCAGCGCCGCGCCGGGTCGGGATGGGCCTCGGCCGAGGCGCAGAGCGCCGCGGTGATCGCCGACAGGTTGACCGCATGGCCGCCGAACAGCGCGGTCAGGGCGCTGGTCGCGCCGGTGCCGACGAACAGCGGCCCGACCGGCGGCCGGTAGCCGTTGGCGTTCAGCACCGCCAGGCCGGGCACGTTCTGCGACGCCATGGTGACGATGAACAGCGGCACGGCGATGCCTATGATCGCGCCGGTAGAGAAAGCGGGGGCGACGAAGACCGGCTCCGGCCACAGATGGGCGAAGGCTTCCGGCGGCACCGCGGTGGTCAGGCCGATCAGCGCCACGGCGGTCACAACGGCGGCGGGCACGGCATAGAGCCGGGCGAAGCGCCAGGTCAGCGCCCAGACCAGCAGCACCGGCAGGGCCAGCATCGGCATGGCGCCAACAGCTCTTGCCGGCGCCAGGCACAAATCGAGCAGCACCCCGGCCAGCATGGCGCTGGCCAGCGGCGTCGGGATCGCGGTGACCAGCCGGCCGAAGGGGCGCCACAGCCCGGCGACGACCACCAGGGCCGCGGCCACCAGGAAGGCGCCGACCGCGGCCGCGAAGCCGCCCGCTGGCACGCCGGTGGCGATCAGCAGCGCCGCGCCGGGGGTCGACCAGGCGATGCTGATCGGCAGCTTCGAGCGCCAGGACAGGAGGATCGCCAGCAGCCCCTGGCCGATGCAGACCGCGAGCAGCCCGGAGGCCGCCTGGGCCGGGGTGGCGCCGGCCGCCGCCAGGCCCWGCAGCACCACGGTGAAGGCGCTGGCGAAGCCGACGATGGCGGCCAGCAGCCCGGCCGCGACCGGCTGCAGCGCCGATCCGCCGCGCGGCGCCGCCGGCACGTCGAAGGTGGAGGAATTGTCGGTCCGCATCGCCGGGCCTCTGCCATGGCCGGTGGAAGGCTGCCGCCCGGCGGCTGCCGAAGCTAAAGCCAGTCGCCCGGCTTCGAAACAGCTCAATTGTTTGGATACAAGCGCGGCTGCTGCGCGATCGCCGGCCGCTCAGGCTCCGGCCCCTCGCAATAGATCCGGTTGCGGCCGCTCATCTTGGCGGAGTACAGCGCCTTGTCCGCCCGCGCATAGAGGCCGGCGACCGTGTCCCCGGCGCGGCCCTCCGCCAGCCCGGCCGAGAAGGTGTAGGCGACGTCGCCGCGGTCCGGCACCGGCCGGGCCGTGCGGACCACGGCCAGCATCCGCTCGACCACCAGGGCGGCCTGCTCGATCGAGGTGCGCGGCAGGACCAGCAGGAACTCGTCCCCGCCCATCCGGCCGAAGCAGTCGGACCGCCGCACCATGGCGGCGATGCGCCGCGCGAAATCGCGCAGGATCAGGTCGCCGGCCTGATGGCCGTGCCCGTCGTTGACCGGCTTGAAATGGTCGATGTCCAGCAACGCGACGCAGCCGAGCCCGCCGGCCCTGGACGGCGGCCTACGGAGCATCTCCTCGATCCGCTCGGTGACGAAGCGGCGGTTGGCGACGCCGGTCAGCTCGTCGGTGTAGGACGCCTTGACGGCGAAATCCCGGTCCTGGCGCACGGCCCGGTCCTCGGCCCGCATGCCGGTGATGTCGCTGGCGATGCACAGCATCCAGCCGTCGCCGCGCACGCTTTCCGTCATCCACAGCCAGCGGCCGTCGACCAGGTCGGTCTCATAGGCCCGGAAGCCGGACTTGCCGCGGCGGGACTGGGTCGAGACCAGCCACGCTTCGAAATCCTCGGCCCGGATCACCGAGCCCCGGCCGGCGCCATGGTTCCGGCGCATGATGTCGGACCACAGCGGGGTCTCGTCGTCGGCAAGGAAGAAGGCGGCGCGGAAGGCCGGGTTGGCATAGCGCAGCCGGTCGAACTGGTCATAGGCGGCAACCAGAACCGACGTCCCATCGAACATCTGAACGAGGGTTGCGAGAACGCTGTCCATGATGCCGCATCATGACCGAGATCCGGGCGCGGGGCGAGTGTCGTCGCGGCGCGCGGATACGGCTTGCGGCGGAGGACGGCGAGGAGGATCGTAGGATCGGAGTCGGCCGTCGAATGGCGACGGCGGTTCGCAGGGAGAGGACGGATCATGCGGAATCCGGCAGTAGCGTTGCTTTCGATGGTTGCGGCCGGCATCGCCTTGGTCGCGTGCTCGTCCTCCGACACGCCCGGCGACCGCTTCAACCTGTCGGTGCACAACCCGACCCCCTCCGCGCTGGCCCGGACCGGACCCACCGCGGAGCCCGGCGAGGATCAGTACAACCGGACCATTCCGCAGCCCTGAGGCCGCTCATTCCATTCTGCGGCGAAACATCCAGGCCGCGGCGCTGAGCGTCACCAGGGCGATCAGCGCCAGCGGCACGGTGTTGCGCAGCATCTCCTCGACCGGCAGGCCCTTCAGGAAGACGCCGCGGACGATGACGATGAAATAGCGCAACGGGTTGACGTAGGTTGCCGGCTGCAGCCATTCCGGCATGTTCTCGATCGGGGTGGCGAAGCCGGACATCAGCGTCGCCGGGATCATGAACAGGAACGACCCGAGGATCGCCTGCTGCTGTGTCGCCGACAGCGCCGAGATGAACAGCCCGATGCCGATCAGCGCCAGCAGGTAGAAGAACACCCCGGCATAGAACATCCCCAGCGACCCGCGCAGCGGCAGGCCGAACCAGACCACCGCCACCAGCAGGTAGACGCTGCAATGGGCGAAGCCGATCAAGAGCGACGGGATGGTCTTGCCCAGCAGGATCTCATGCACCCTGAGCGGCGAGACCAGCAGCTGGTCGAAGGTGCCGAGCTCGCGCTCCCGCGCGATGGTCAGGCCGGTGACGATCAGCCCGATCAGCACGGCGATCACCGCGATCAGGTTCGGCACCATGAACCATTGCGTGTCGAGCGCCGGGTTGAACCAGAAGCGCGGCACCGCGGCGTCCGTCCCCTTCGCCACGCCGCTGGGGCTGGCCGCGTCGAGCGCCATGGCGGCGACGATCTGCGAGATGTAGGTGCCGGTCAGCTGCGAGGCGTTGGACCGGCGACCGTCGAGGATGACCTGTACATCGGTCGGCCGCCCGGCGGCGATGTCGCGCGAGAAGCTGGGCCCGATCTGCACGGCCGCGAGCACCTCTTGCCGGTCGATCGCCCGGCGCAACGCCTCCGCCGTGTCGACCACCAGGATGCTGCGGAAGGTCGGCGTGCCCTCGACCCGCCGCACCAACTCCTGGCTCCAGGCGCCCCGGTCGCGGTCGAGCAGGGCGATGTCGACGTTCTTCACCTCCATCGTCGCGGCATAGGCGAAGACGAAGAGCTGCAGGATCGGCGGCACGATCAGGATCAGCCGGCCACGCGGATCGCGCAGCACGGCCAGCAGCTCCTTGACCACTAGGGCTCTCAGGCGGCGCCACATCTCAGGCCAGCCTTTTCCGGGTCAGCCGCGCTGCCAGGGCCAGCAGCACCACCCCCTCCAGCAGCATCACCGCCACGTTGCGCAGGTACAGCGGCCAGATGTCCCCGGCCAGGAACACGGTCTGCAGCGCCGGCACGTAGTAGCGCGCCGGCAGGATGTAGGTGATCCACTGGATCGGCCGCGGCATCGAGCCGATCTCGAACAGGAAGCCCGACAGCAGGAAGGCCGGCAGGAATCCCGCCACCAGCGCCAGCTGCGACGCCAGGAACTGGTTCTTGGTGGCGGCGGAGATGATCAGCCCCAGCCCCAGCGCCGGGCACAGGAAGGCGGCCGAGACCAGGTAGAGGGCCCCGATCGAGCCGCGGAACGGCACCCCGAACAGCACCACGGCGACGAAGACGCACAGGGTCAGCGACGCCAATGCGAGCAGGAAATACGGCAGCACCTTGCCGGCCAGCAGCTCCAGCGCGGTGACCGGCGTCGCCATCATCGCCTCCATCGTGCCGCGCTCCCACTCCCGCGCCACCACCAAGGCGGTCAGCAGGGTGCCGATCATGGTCATGACGATGGCGATGGCGCCGGGCACCAGCGTGTTGCGGCTGACCAGCTCCTGGTTGAACCAGACCCGCTGCTCGACATCGATCATCGGCGCGCCGTCGGCGCCGTGCCCGGCCGCCCGCATCGCCCGCCAGCCCGACAGCACGCCCTGGGCATAGGCCATGACGAAGTTGGCGGTGTTCGGGTCGCTGCCGTCGACCAGGATCTGGATCTGCGGCGCCCCGCCAGATTGCGCCGCCTCGGCGGCGAAGGTCGCCGGGATCACGATGATGCCCTTGACCCGGTTGGTCACCAGGTCCTCGGCGAACTCCCGTCGGTCGGTACCGATGCGGGCGTCGAAATAGCGCGAGGCCTGGAAGCTGGCGGCGAGGTCGCGCGCCTCCGGCCCCGGGCTCTCGACCGCGACGCCGACCTTGGTGTGGTCGGCGTCGAGCGACAGGGCGTAGCCGAACAGGAACAGCAGCAGCACCGGCAGCACCACCGCGATCAGCAGGCTGGACGGATCGCGCAGGATCTGCCGGCTCTCCTTGCGCAGCAGCGCCCCGAACCGCCGCAACCGATCGGCGTGGGAGGGGGCGGGGGTGGTGTCCTGTACGGCGGCGGTCACAAGTCATCTCCGGCATACGCCATTGGCGTATTTTTGATCCGCTCACGACTCCAGAATCCCTCAAAATCGTCATCCCCGCGAAAGCGGGGATCTCGCAGCGCCTGGACCGGAAAGAGATTCCCGCTTTCGTGGGAATGACGACAAAGGGAAGGGTTGCTGTTCTGAAAAGGCCCCGCTTGCCGGAGAGGCCAAGCGATGATCTTCAACCGCCCCATCACGCCGCCTCCTGCTTCGCATCCGAGGCCTCGACCAGGGCGATGAAGGCGTCCTCCATGGTCGGGTCGGGGCGGTCCTGGCCCGCCACCTTGGCCTTCAGCTCGTCCGGCGATCCCAGCGCGATCGAGCGGCCGCGATAGATCAGCGAGATCCGGTCGCAATATTCGGCCTCTTCCATGAAGTGCGTGGTGACCAGCACGGTCACCCCCTTCTCGACCAGGCCGTTGATGTGGGTCCAGAACTCGCGCCGGCTGATCGGGTCGACGCCGGAGGTCGGCTCGTCCAGGAACAGCACCTCGGGCTCGTGCATCACGGCGCAGGCCAGGGCCAGGCGCTGCTTGAAGCCGAGCGGCAGGGTGCCGGCCGAGCGCGGCAGCACCTCGCCGAGCGCGAAGATCTCGGTCATCAGCCCGATCTGCCGCCGCGCCCGGCGCCTGTCCAGGCCGTAGACGCCGGCGAAGAAGTCGAGGTTCTGGCCGACGCTGAGATCGCCGTAGAGCGAGAATTTCTGCGCCATGTAGCCCAGCCGGTTGCGCGCCTCGGCGCTGTCGCGGCGCAGGTCGAAGCCGGCCACCCGCCCCGTCCCCGCCGTCGGCTTCAGCAGGCCGCACAGCATCTTGAAGGTGGTCGACTTGCCGGCGCCGTTGGGGCCGAGCAGGCCGAAGATCTCGCCGCGCGGGATGTCGAAGGTGATGTCGGCCGCCGCGGTGAAGTCGCCGAAGCGCTTGGTCAGGCCGCGTGCCTCGATCACCGGCCCTTCCCGCGGCGGCAGCGTCTCGCGCGCCTCGGCCAGCTTCGACCGGCCGCCGGGGCCGCCGCCGAGGATGTCGACGAAGGCGTCCTCGAAGCGCGGCGCCGCCGGCCCGATCGTCGCGGCCGCGCCGGCCTTCTCGGGCGGCGCCGGAGGCTGCCCGGCCTCCTTGGCCACCAGCCGGATCGCGGTGCCCTGGATCACGCCGTCGATCACGCCCGGCTGGTCCAGCACGGCGGCCAGCACCTGCCGGCGCCGGCCCTCGACCCCGGTCAGCCGGAACACCCGGCCCTCGACCCGTTTGGTCAGCCCGCCCGGCTCGCCTTCGTAGAGCAGCTGGCCCTCGTTCAGCAGCAGCACCCGGTCGCATTTCTCGGCTTCGTCGAGATAGGCGGTCGACCAGACCACGCCGATGCCCTCGCGGGTCAGGTCCTGCACCATGCCCCACAGCTCGCGCCGCGAGATCGGGTCGACGCCGACGCCCGGCTCGTCCAGCAGCAGCAGGCGCGGCTTGCGCAACAGGGCGCAGCCGAGGCCGAGCTTCTGCTTCATGCCGCCGGACAGCTTGCCGGCCAGGCGGCCGGTGAAGCGCTTCAGGTCGGTGAAGGTCAGGATCTCGCCATACACCGCCGGCCGCTCCGCCTGCGGCAGAGCTCGGAGATCGGCGTAGAGGTCGAGGTTCTCCTGCACCGTCAGATCCTCGTACAGGCCGAAGCGCTGCGGCATGTAGCCGATCGCGGCCTGGATCGGCGCCGGCTCGGCCCGGCTGTCATGGCCGAGCACGGTGAGCGTTCCTTCCTCGGGCCACATCAGCGCGGTCATCAGCCGGATCAGCGTGGTCTTGCCCGCCCCGTCCGGCCCGACCAGCCCGGTGATCCGGCCACCGCCGATCGCCGCGCTGACCGCATCGAGCGCCGGCCTGCCGGGCCCGAAGCGCTTGGTCACCCCGTCGATGCGGACCAGGTCAGGCATCAGCTCGGAGGTTGAGATGGGCGTGCTCGTCGGCATAGCTCTATCCCCAGACCCTGGCGCTTGTCCGACCTCTCCCGCAAGCGGGAGAGGCAATCTGTTCGCATGCCTGCAGTGGGTGACGACGATCGATGTGTGAATGCCGCAGCTCGCAAGCGGAGGGGGGACTAAGAAAAGACAGGCTCAGCCGCACCGTTCTAGCCATCTCACCCACCCTTCGGCACGCGCACGGTCACCGGCATGCCCTGGCGCAGGGCCTCATCAGGCTGGTCGACGATGATGCGCAGGCGGTAGACCAGGTCGGTGCGCAGCTCCGGCGTCTGCACCGTCTTCGGCGTGAACTCGGCGACCGGCGAGACGAAGCCGACGCGCGCCCGGTACGGCCGGTCGGGCCTGGTGTCGGTCACCACCTCGACCATCAGCCCCGGATGGACCCGGCCGAGATCCGGCTCCGCCACATAGGCGCGGATCCAGACCGGCCTGGTCAGCGACAGCACATAGGCGACGCTGCTGGGCGCCATGATCGCCCCCGGCTCCGCCACCCGCGACAGGATGATGCCGTCGGCCGGAGCCTTCAGCGTCGCATCGGCCAGCGAGGTCTCGGCGGTGGCGAGGTCGGCCTGGGCGGCGGCCAGGTTGGCCCGGCCGGCGGCGATGTCCTCGGCCCGGCTGCCCTCCAGCAGCAGCTCCAGCGCCTGGCGGTCCGATTCCAGCCGGGCCTGGGCCATGTCGCGGGCGGCCTGGGTCTGATCCAGCGTCGATTGCGGCGCGTTGCCGCTCTGCCGCAGCTGCTGGGTGCGGTCGAAGGCCAGCCTGGCGTTCTCCAGATCGGCCTCGCGCTCTGCCACGGTCGCCCGGCCCTGGGCGATCTCCGCCGCGCGCGGGCCCGCCACCAGCTTGTCGAGATCGGCCTGGCGCGCGCCGACGCTGGCCTTGGCCGCGGCGACGCTGTCCTGGAATGGCCGGTCGTCCAGCCGGGCCAGCACCTGGCCGGTGGTCACCGCCTCGCCCTCCTCCAGCTTCATCTCTACGAGCCGGCCGGAGACGCGGAAGCCGAGCTCGGCCTGGCGGATGTCGACATTGCCATACAGGGTCAGCGTGTCGCCCTGCCCCTGGCGCCAGCCCAGCCGGCCCGGCAGGTCGAACCACCAGCCGGCGGCAACCGCGGCCGCGACCAGGACGAGGATGGCGACGGGGATCCGGGACCTCATGGCCGCGTCTCCACCGCCAGGCCGCGCAGATAGATGTCGAGATGCCGGTCGATGAAGGTACCGAGCTCGAAGCTCTCGTCCTGGCGCACGAAGGTGGTACCCCAGATCACCGCCATCAGCAGCGGCGCGATCATCAGCCTGGCGGCGTCCGCCGGATCGACCGGCCGGATCTCGCCGGCGGCGATGCCGCGTTCGATCAGGCCGGAGACGACGCCCAGCATCCGGTCGATCACGGTCTCGCGCCAGAACTGCGCCAGCTCCGGAAACTGCGGCGATTCGGCGATGATCAGGCGCGGAAACTGCTGCAGCGACGACCCGGCGACGGTGTGCGTGATGGCGCGCAGCAGCCGCGGCAGGATCTCCAGCACCGGCGTGTCCGGCCGCGCTGTCTCGCCGATCAGCCGCTCGACATTGGGCAGCACCGACTGGCGGACCAGCGCCTCGAACACCGCCTGCTTGCTGGGGAAGTAGAGATAGACCGTGCCCTTGCTGACCCCGGCGCGGGCGGCGATGTCGTCCATCCGCGTCGCAGCGAAACCCCGCTCCACGAACAGCTCGAACGCCGCCTCCAGCAGCTCCGCCGGCCGCGCCTCCTTCCGCCGTTTCCGCACCGCCTGCGCCATGCCGGTCCGCTCGCTTTCGTTAATGACTGACCAGTCAGTTATTAACGAGAAGATGACGCGAGTCAAGGGCGGGAGCCTTTCCTTCATCCGACGCTGAGCCGTCGGCGACAGTAAACACATTGTGCAATTGTATTAATTGGCGACCTCGTTCATGCTATGTTCCATGAACAAGGCGCAGACCGATTCGGCCACCGAGGCCTCGGCCGCTCCGCAGGAGGAGCGGGCGGCGGATCTGTGCGTGGTGGCGGAGCTGGTCGAGATCCAGATGTCGATCGCCCGGGCGACGCAGCGGGAGGCGCTGCAGGCGCCGCAGCCCGGGGTCGACTATTGCCAGCGGATCGCCACCGTCTCGCGCGCCGTGCGGCTGACCCTGCTGCTCAAGGACAAGCTGTCGCGGCAGGCCGCCGAGAAGCGCAAGGCCGCGGCGCAGCGCGAGGCGGCGCAGGAGGACTGGCACGCGCTGCGGGTCCGGCTGGCGATGATGTCGGCCGCCTCTGAGGTGTCCAAGGACGAGGAGGAGGCCGATCGCCGCGCCGACGAGGTCTGCGAACGGCTGGAGCGGCCGGAGGTGGCGGAGCTGGTGGAAGCCAGCCGGGCCGAGGTCGCGGTGGCAGCCTTGTGCCGGCGCTGGGGCTATCCGGTGCAGGTGAAGCAGTGGCTCGAGATGGCCGACGAGGCCCTCGAGGAGCTGGGCTTCATTCCGCCGGAGGACGGCGAGGATGATGAGGATGATCCGCCCGAACCTCGCCCGGCCGGCGCCGGCCGCCGCAAGCCCAGGCCGCCGGACACGGGGTGACCGCGTAGGTTGGGTTCGCGCCTTCGCGAACCCAACATGCCGCCGCCCGCGCGGCACCCGATCCTGTTGGGTTCGCTGCCGCGAACCCAACCTACGACACCGATTTGCGCAGCCTTCCACACTCCCCCTCCCCTTGCGGGAGGGGGTTGGGGGAGGGGTCTGCGC
>NZ_JBFRCU010000106.1:0-23591 GCF_052113205.1 Inquilinus sp. YAF38
GGCCCCCGCCTCTCGGCCGCGCACCGCGCCCCGGCCCGAACCGGCCCCCGCCGCGCCCGTGGCGACCACCAGCGAGCGGAACACGGCGCCGGAAGGCCGTGCGCCCGGCTCGCCACCGCCGACCGCGGCCCGGCAGGCACCGCCGCAGCAGGTCGCCGCGGTCCCCGCTGCCCCGGCCGCTCCAGCGACGCCGGCCGCACCAGCCAGCCAGCCGGCCGGCGACACGCAGGTCAGGGAGATCCAGCAGCTGCTGACGATGATGAACTACAACGCCGGCCCGGCGGATGGCCGGCTGAACCGCCAGACCCGCAACGCTATCGCCGCCTTCCAGCGGCAGCAGAAGCTGCGGGTCACCAGCCGGCCCTCGCCGGCGCTGCTGGAGGCGCTGCGCCGGGCGGCCGGAGCCGAGACGCCGGACTGGACCCCGGGGCATTTCTGACCACAATCGCGGTCGAAGGTGACCCGGCGATTCGGGCCGCCATGGAATGCGGGAAGGCAAGGCGATGGGTCAGGACGCGGTCCGCATCTGGGCGGCCGGGGCGACACTGGGCGAAGGGGCGCTGTGGCTGGCCGAGGAGCAGGCGCTGTACTGGGTCGACATCCTGCAGCCGCGGATCCTGCGCTACGACCCGGCGACCGGGGCGCAGGCGGAATGGCCGATGCCGGAGCCGATCGGCTTCATCGCACCGCGCCGGCGCGGCGGGCTGGTGGCCGGGCTGCGCAGCGGCTTCCACCTGATCGACCTGCCCGAGGGCAGGGTCACGCCGATCGGCAACCCGGAGCCCGACCGGCCGGGCAACCGCTTCAACGACGGCAAGGTCGACCCGATGGGCCGACTGTGGGCCGGCACCGTCGAGTTCGGCTGCGCCGAGCCGACCGGCGCCTTCTACCGGCTGGATCCCGACCATCGCTGGCACCGCATGGATGATGGCTACATCGTCACCAACGGCCCGGCCTTCTCGCCCGACGGCAGCATCCTGTACGAGGCGGATTCGGAGCGGCGGGTGGTGTACGCCTACGACCTCGACCTGGCCGGTGGCGCCATTGCCAACCGCCGGCCCTTCGTGATCTTCGCCGACGATGACGGCGTGCCGGACGGCATGACGGTCGACCGCGACGGGCATCTGTGGGTGGCGCATTGGGGCGGGTCGCGGGTCAGCCGCTTCCGACCGGACGGCACGCTGGACCGCGCCGTCGCGATCCCGGCGCCGCATGTCACCAGCTGCGCCTTCGGCGGCCCCGGCCTGACCACGCTCTACGTCACCACCGCCCGCGCCGGGATGTCGGACGCGGCGCTGCAGCAGCACCCGCTGGCCGGCGGGCTGTTCGAGATCAAGGACGCCGGCCGCGGCCTGCCGGGCAGCCACTTCGCCGGGTAGCTCGCAACCGAACCCTGACGCCCCTCCCCCGCTCAGGGTCCCGGGGGCGGCTCCGCCGGCGCATCTGGAGCCGGTCCAGCCGGAGCCTCCGGGGTCGGCTCGGTCGGGCGGATGGCGGCGCGGGCGGCGGCCCAGTCTTCCAGCGCCTTGGTTTCCAGCCGCCGCACCGGAGCCGAGGGGGTGCCGTCGAAGCGCAGCCCCACCGCCGGCACGTCGGGATGGGCGCGGAAGCCGATATCGAGGCCGAGGTCGAGCCGCCAGCGCGGCAGGTCGAGGGTGAAGCCGCCGGTCCCCACCGCCATGTCGGTGGCGAGGCGCAGATCGGTCGAGGCCGCAATACCGTCGGCGACGGTGAAGGTGGCGTTGATCGCCGGCACCGCGGTGCTGCCGCCGGCGAAGGCGGCGCGCAGCCCTTCGAGGAAGGCGCCGGGCAGCCCCGGATCGGCCAGCAGCCGCCCGGCCGCGGCGAGATCGATGCCGGCCAGCGAAGCGTCACGCACCGCCACCAACCCCTTGCCGTCCAGCCCGTAGACCAGGCCGGCGACGCTGTTGCCGGCCGAGGTCGCGTCGAGGCCGAGGTCGAGACGGCCGGCGAGGCCCTGCGGCCCGGCCGACTGCCGCAGCATGGCGGCGAGGTCGGCGTCGACCAGGTCGGCATGGCCGGACCAGCGCGGCCCAACGGCATCGTCCCGGGGCCACTCGATCCGGCCGTTCAGGCCGAGCCGGCCGCCGGCGATTCCGGCCGAGAGCCGGTCGAGATTGAGCCCCGCCTGGTCGAGCCGGACGTGCAGCTCCGGCTGGTCCAGGGTCCATCCGGCGAGCGAGACCGCCGCCGCGTCGATGTCGAGATTGCCGTCGATCCTGGCCAGGCCGCCGAGGTCGAAGGGCCGCGCCGGCCACTGGCCGGCGGCGTCGCCGGACGGCGCCAGCCCGGCCAGCAGCCGGTCGAGCGGCAGCGCCGTGCTGCGCAGCGATACTGCCAGGCGTGGCCGGGCGCCGCCGGTATCGAGCTCGACTGTGCCGCCCAGCGACACCGGGCCGACCGTGCCCTGCAGGTTGTCGAGGCGCAGCCGGCCGCGGGCCCAGTCGGCGTCGGTATAGAGGTCGATGCCGCCGAGGTCGGGCGCCACCAGGCCGCCGTCGCCGACCCGCTGCAGCAGCCCCGGCAGGTCCGGATGGGTCAGGCGCAGGCCGAGCGTGGCATGCGGCGCCATYGCCGCGTCGGACAGGCTGCCGCCCAGCGCCACGGTGCCGCCGAGCGCGTCGACCGTGCCGTCGACCGACAGCGACGCCGGGTCGCCGCGCAGCCGCAGCGAGGCCTTGAGCGGGCCGCCGGGCGGCGTTGGCACCGCCCCGTGCAGGCGCAGCGCGCGCAGCAGCGCCGRGGGGTCCTGGGCGTCGAGCGTCGCCTGCAGGTCGATGTCGCCAAGACCGGCGAGCCGGCCGATGGCGCCATTCAGGCTGAGCCCCATGCCGCCGGGCCCTTCGACGCGGCCGCTGTGGACGGTCAGCGCGCCCTGGGCCAGCGTCGCCTCGAGCCGCAACCCGGTGAAGGCGGCGCCGTCGACCGCCACGGCATCGACCGTGGCGTCGAGATTGACGTCGGCCCCGGTCAGCGCGGCCAGAACCCGATCCCGCAGCTCGGGGTCGGATTGCAGCAGGTCGGAGAGCGGCGGCGCACCGGCCGGGCGGTAGGCGTCGATGTCGAGCCGGCTGATGGTCAGCCGGGCGCCGAGGCCGGGCCGGGCGCCGGCGACATAGGTCAGGGCGCCGGTCAAGCGGTTGCCGTCGAGATCGGCGTCGAGGTTGGACACCCGCAGATTGGCGACATCGCCGTTCAGGGTGGCGGCGATCTTGCCCCGACGCAGCGCCGTGGCCGGGACCGCGCCGGGATCGATGTCGGCCCAGTCGAGCGCGCCGCGCAGGTCGTCGGCCGCGAGCTGGACCGAGAGCTGGTCCGCCACCGGCCGGTCACCGTCGAGACGGATGGCGCCGGAGGCTGCGCCGGAGGCGCCGCCGGGCAGGCCGAAGGCGAGACGGGTCAGGCCGATCCGGCCGGGATCGAGCGTCGCCTGCAGCCGCAGGTCGCGCACCAGCCCGTCGCGCACCGCCAGCGCCGCGACCGAAAGGTCGAGCGTGCCGGCAACCGGCAGCACGACCTTGCGCGACAGCATCGCGGCCAGCCGGCCGGCCAACGTCGCGGGACCGGCATCGTCGCCGACCCAGTCGGCCAGGGCCAGGCGGTTGAAACCGAGGGTGACCTCGACCCGCGGCACTGCGGCCAGGGTGACGGCAATGCCGCCGGCGGCGCGCATGTCGCCGAGATCGGCGGTGAGGTCGGTCAGCTCGATCCGCTCGGCCCCGGCCTCGTCCGCCCGGGCCTGCACCGTGGCGCGCAGGGCGAAGACGCCGGGCCGGGACGCCGMGCCCGGCAGCTTGACGCCGATCCGCGCCAGGCTGGCGTCGAGATCCTTGCCGACCACCGAGACGTCGCCCTGCAGGCCGCCATCGGGCCGCAGCAGGCCGCCCAGCCGCGCCTCGGTGGCGTCGAGCCCGACCGTCGCCGTCACCGGCAGGGCGCCGAGCGGCGAGCGCGGCTGCAGCGCCAGGTCGAGCGTCATCGGCACGCCGGCGAGGACGCCGGCGCCGCTGATCGAGACCGGCCCGCCCGGACCGGGCGCGCTGAGCCGGACATCCGCCGCCTCGACCTCGAGCTGGCGGCCGTTGCGGCGGTCGAGCCACAGGATCGAGCCCTGGCGGATCGCGGCGCGGACGGAGTCGAGCCGGTGGCCGATATCGCCGCCCAGCCCGTCCCACGAGCGGCGGCCGTCCGGCAGCGTCTCCAGCGCCACGCTGGGCTGGTCGAAGCTGACGCCGACGACCTCGATGCGGCCGAGCAGCAGCGGCAGGAACGCGACCCGCAGGTCGACGCCGTTCGCGGTCAGCAGGTCCGGCACGGTGGCGCCCGGGACGCTGGCGACGCGGACGTCGCCGGCGGTGAGGCGCGGCATCGGCAGCATCTCGAACGAGACCGGCCCGTCGATGGTGACGGCGCGGCCGGTCAGGCCGCCGATCTCCTGGGCGATGCGGGCGCGATAGGGCGTCCAGTCGAGCTGGCCCGGCACCACAAGCACCGCGGCGACCAGCAGGACGAGGAGGACCAGGAGACCGAAGGCGAGTTTTTTCAAGGCGCTGCAGGCGTCGTCCGGGGTTGCGACTCCGGCGCATGATCGGAATCGTCGGACGGATTCACAATACAAATCCGGATTGGGACAAAACACCCTGGAAATCGCGTTGCTGCGATCTTATCCCGCATCGCCGTTTCAGCTAGTCTCGACGGCACGGAGGGACGCGGAAATGGGCGAGGTCATCAATCTGCGGCAGGCACGCAAGGCCAGGGCCCGCGCCGACAAGGAGGCGCAGGCGCAGGAGAACCGCGCCCGCTTCGGCCGCACCGGGGCGGAGAAGCGGCGCGACGCCGACACGGCCGAGCGCGACGACCGCCGGCACGAGGGGCACCGCATCGACGGCGAGGATGACAAGGATCCGGACGGGGGCGCTGCGTAAATGCGCTCTACGATCCGCGTCACGGCCCTGCTGACACTGCTCGGGCTGGTCCTGGCCGGCTGCGCCGGCCCCACGCGGCCGCCCAAGGGCGGCGGCACCGGCGGCGTGGCCACCGATTTCCAGCATCTGCCGGGCTGGCGCGAGGACGGCGTCGCCGCCGCCCTGCCGGCCGTGTGGAACACCTGCAGCGTCTATGCCGGCAAGTCGCCGGGCACGCGGCTGAACTACAACGGCATCGAGGGGCCGGTCGAGGATTGGGGGCCGATCTGCGACGCCGCCCACCGCCTGACGGGCCGCGACGAGGCCCAGGCCCGGCAATTCTTCGAGACCTGGTTCACCCCGGTCGCCCTGGCCGGCTTCGACAACGGCCAGTTCGGCCGCTTCACCGGCTATTTCGCGCCGGAGCTGAACGGCAGCCGGGTGCGCCACGGCGCCTACCAGACGCCGCTGTACCGCACCCCGGGCAACGGCCGGGACCGCCAGAGAAGCCGGGCCGAGATCGCCCGCGGCGCGCTGGACGGGCGCGGCTACGAGATCGTCTGGGTCGACGACCCGATCGACGCCTTCTTCCTGGAGATCCAGGGCTCCGGCAAGGTCCGGCTGGACGACGGCAGCGTCATCGGCCTGAAGTTCGACGGCCAGAACGGCCAGCGCTACAAGGCGGTCGGCCGGGTGCTGGTCGATGCCGGCATCGCCACGCTGGACGAGATGTCGATGGGCTATATCCGGAACTGGATGATCGCCAATCCGGACCGGGTGCAGTGGCTGATGAACCAGAACCCCAGCTACGTCTATTTCCGCGAGAAAGAGGCCGCGGACGTGATCGGCGCCCATGACGTGCCGCTGACGGCGGGGCGCAGCCTGGCGGTCGACAAGGACTACATCTCGCTGGGCACGCCGATCTGGCTCGACATCGAGGACGACCCGACGGTGCCGAACCGGACGCTGCGCCGGCTGGTGCTGGCCCAGGACATCGGCGGCGCCATCCGCGGCCCGATCCGCGGCGACCTGTACTGGGGCGAGGGCCACGCCGCCGGCGATATGGCCAGCGCCATGAACGCCGAGGGCCGCGCCTACATGCTGGTGCCCCGCGCGACCCTCGGTCTCGCGAGGCAGTAGAGGGAGCTCCCGCCCCTCCGGACCAGCGCAGGGCGGGCAACAACGGCGAAATTCAGGCATCCAGTCCTGCACGAATCGAAGGCAGGCGATGCAAGGCGCGCAATGGCGCCGCCGATTCGGCCGACGTAAGGTAGGGATCGCGGCCCCGAGGCCGTCCCTTGCCGGCCGCCGCCACCATGACCCTCACGCTCGCCCAGCCCCGCGCCTCCGTCGCCGCGGGCATCGGTTTCGCCTGTTTGGGCTTCGCCCTCTACACCTGCATGGACACCGCGGTGAAATGGGTGTCGGCGGGCTTCCCGCTGTATCAGGTGATCTTCTTCAACTCGGCCTTCGGCCTCTTGCCGATGCTGGCCTATGCCCAGCTGACCGGCGGTGTCGGCCAGTTGAAGACCAAACGGCTGTGGCTGCACGCCACCCGGTCGGCGATGGGGCTGGCGGGGTCGTTCACCTGCTTCCACGCCTATGCCGAGATGCCGATCGCCGACGTCTACGCCGTGCTGTTCTGCGCGCCGCTGCTGATCACCGCGCTGTCGGTGCCGATCCTGGGCGAATCCGTGGGCTGGCGGCGCTGGACCGCGGTCGGGGTCGGCTTCATCGGCGTCATGGTGATGCTGCGGCCGGGCGCCGGCATGGCCAACCCCGCCGTGCTGGGCGCGCTGTTCTCCGCCGTGGTCAATGCGGTCGGCTTCCTGCTGCTGCGCCGCTTCATCGCCAGCGAGAACCGGATCTCCTTCGGCTTCTATGCCAATTCGACCACCGCCATCGTCACCGGGCTGATGATGCTGGTCTTCGGCGGGGTGATGCCGGAGCTGCGCGACCTGCTGGCGATCGCCATCGGCGGCGTGCTGGGCGGCACCGCCTACCTGTTCGTCACCAACGCCTACCGCCAGGCGCCGGCCGCGGTGGTGGCGCCGTTCCAGTACAGCCAGATGATCTGGGGCGTCGTCTCCGGCTACCTGCTGTGGCGCGACGTGCCGGACCCGACCATGCTGATCGGCTGCGGCATCGTCATCGCCAGCGGCCTGTACATCCTGCACCGCGAGACGGTGCGGCAGGCGCCGGTGGCGCAGGGCGCGACCCCGGCCGCCACCGTCGCCTCGGTGTCCTCGCCGATCAGGACGTCGCCGGACCACGGCTGAGCCGCTCACGCACCTCCGGCGTGGCCAGGCAGGTGGCGACGGCCTCGTAGCCGGGCGCGCCGGGATAGGGCGCGGCGTAGACCGGCGAGCTGTGATTGGCCGGGCACAGCAGGATCGCCTCGTCCGGCCCGACCGCCGCCAGGTCGAGAATGGCGCAGGACCGGGTCATCAGGAACAGCGGCCGCGCTTCAGGGCCACGGCGGCGGAGATGGGCGATCAGCGCCTCCTGCGTCGCCTGGTCCAGCCCCTGCTCGACCATGTCAACGACCACCGGCCCCTCAGCCTCCAGCCCGGCGAGCAGGGCGACCAGCGCTTCCGAGATCGTGGCGCCGTCCTCGGCGAGCCAGGCCAGGGCCCGGTCGATTCGGGCGCGGAGATCCGGATCCGCGTCCAGCCGGGCCTTGGCCGCGGCACCGCCATCGTCCACCCGGTCGAGGCCGAGGAAGGCGGCGCCGGGCAGCACCTCGGCCAGGCGCAGTGCCAGCCGGGTCTTGCCGCTGCCGAGCGGGCCGATGATGTAGGTCAGCGGCCGGACCGGCCCGAGCTCGAAGCGCTCGCCGCCCCAGGGCCAGGGCAGATCGAAGGCGATGCCTGGTGAGGGCGATATGAGGCTCGCCAGCTCGCCGGCGGTCGGCGCCCGGCCGCGGGCGAGGCCGTCGCGCAGGCCATGCACCCGCTCGATCGTGCCGGCGAGCTGGCGCAGCCGGCCTTCGAGCGCCGCCTGATGCGCCGCCAACGCCGGCTCCAGCCCCTGCGGGTCGCCCTGCAGCACGCGCGCCACCTGGGCCAGGCTGAAGCCGAGCGCGCGCAGGGCGGCGATCTCGCCGGCGCGCTCCATCTCGCCGGGCCCGTAGGCGCGCCATCCGGCGGCGCTGCGTACCGGGGCCAGCAGGCCGCGCTGCTCGTAGAGCCTGAGGGCTTTGGCCGAGACCCCGAGCCGACGGGCGGCTTCGGAGGCGTTCAGGAAGCGGGCGGAAGACATCACGGTCTCACCTCGTCATTGATTGACCGTCCCCCTTATCGGAGCAGTCCCAGGGGCCGGGTCAACAGGGATTGGCGCTGTGGTCGAAATCCGTCATGCTGGCCCTCATGATGACCACGCGTGCAGCCTCGGAACGACTTACGGCCTTCTGAGCCGGCCGGACCCGTGCGTCCGGTTTCCGTCCCCCTTTGCTGCGTGCCATCCCATGACCATCCGCGCGCCTTTCCATCTCCGACTTCCCGGCGGCCGTCGGCGGGAGGTCTGCCGGCGGCCATAGCTCCCCCTCTGCACGGGCATGGAGGCACGGATGGCTTACGATCCGCGGGCGATCGAGCCGAAATGGCAGGCCTATTGGGACGAACACCGCAGCTTCCGGGCGGAGATCGACCCGGAGAAGCCGAAATTCTACGCGCTGGACATGTTCCCCTACCCCTCCGGCGCCGGGCTGCATGTCGGCCATCCGGCGGGCTACACCGCCACCGACATCATCTGCCGCTACAAGCGCATGGCCGGGTTCAGCGTGCTGCACCCGATGGGCTGGGACGCCTACGGCCTGCCGGCCGAGCGCTACGCCATGCGCACCGGCATCCACCCGGCGGTCACCACGAAGCGCAACATCGAGACCTTCCGCCGCCAAGTGCGGCGCCTGGGCTTCTCCTATGACTGGGAGCGCGAGCTGGCGACCACCGATCCAGGCTTCGTCCGCTGGACCCAGTGGATCTTCCTGCAGCTGGTCGAGCGCGGCCTGGCCTATCAGGCCGAGGCCGCGGTGAACTGGTGCCCGGCCCAGAACACGGTCTTGGCCAATGAGGAGGTGAAGGACGGCCGCTACATCGAGACCGGCGACCCGGTTGTGCAACGGCCGATGCGGCAATGGATGCTGCGCATCACCGCCTATGCCGACCGGCTGCTGGCCGATCTGGACGGGCTGGACTGGCCGGAGGGCATCAAGGCGTTGCAGCGCCACTGGATCGGCCGGGCCGAGACGGTGGCGGATGACGGCACCCGCCGAGTGACCTACCGCCTGCGCGACTGGCTGTTCTCGCGCCAGCGCTATTGGGGCGAGCCGATCCCGATGCTGCACCTGGCCGACGGATCGGTGGTGCCGCTGCCGGAGGACAGCCTGCCGCTGCTGCCGCCGGAGCTGGACGACTATGCCCCGGCGCCGGGCGGCGAGCCGCCGCTGGCCCGCGCCACGGACTGGGTCGAGACCATCGTGCCCGGCACGGCGATCCCGGCCCGGCGCGAGACCGACACCATGCCGCAATGGGCCGGCAGCTGCTGGTACTATCTGCGCTTCCTGGACCCGCACAACGACCGGGAGATCGTCAGCCGCGAGGCCGAGCGCTATTGGCTGCCGGTCGACCTGTATGTCGGCGGGGCGGAGCACGGCGTGCTGCACCTGCTGTATGCCCGGTTCTGGCACAAGGTGCTGTACGACATCGGCGTGGTCTCGACGCCGGAGCCGTTCCGGCGGCTGGTCAACCAGGGGATGATCCTGGCCCCGTCCTATCGCGACGCCGCCGGCCGCTACTACGAGGCGGCGGCGGTAGAGGAGCGGGACGGCGGATTCTACGCCGGGTCGGTGCCGCTGGTGCGGCAGGTCGAGAAGATGTCGAAGACGCGCTTGAACGTGGTCAATCCGGATGCGGTGGTGGCCGAGCACGGCGCCGACGCGCTGCGGCTGTACGAGATGGCCCTGGGCCCGCTGGAGGCGACCAAGCCCTGGCAAACCGACGGCGTGGCCGGCATCCGCCGCTTCCTGGACCGGTCCTGGCGCATCGTCTGCGATGAGGACGACGGGCTGAGCCCGGCGGTGCGGGAGGCGGAGCCGCCGGCCGGACTGCTGCGGCTGCGCCACGCCACGGTCGCGGCGGTCACCGCCGACATCGAGGCGCTGCGCTGCAACACCGCGATCGCCCGGCTGATGCGGCTGGCCAAGGCACTGGCCGCCGCCGACCCGCGCCCGCGCGCAGTGGTGCAGGATTTCGTGCTGCTGCTGGCCCCCTTCGCCCCGCACATCGCCGAGGAGCTGTGGAGCAGGCTGGGCCATCCGGACAGCCTGGCCTATGCCCCCTGGCCCGGCTTCGACCCGGCCCTGACCGCGGAGGAGAGCCGGGACTACGCGGTGCAGCTGGACGGCCGGGTGCGGCACCATTTCCGCGGCTCGGCCGGTCTGGACGCCCCGTCCCTGATCGCCGCGGCAAGGGCCAATCCGAAGGTGGCGGCGCTGCTGCAGGGCCGCGAGGTGGTGCGGGAGGTCGCGGTGCCCGGCCGGCTGGTGAATTTCGTGACGCGGCCGGGCGGATAGGGAGTTAATCGGCATCGTCGTCATGGCGCCCGGTCGAAACGCGACTGTATTGGAGGAATATGCTCCTTTCCATCGAGCCGACCAGGTACATTAGCTCACACGCCTGGGACCTGCAGGTATGGTCGGATGCCTATCTTGGACGGCTGAAGGCGAATTGTGGTCATACCTTTCAATGCCGTGGAGGAAACATGATCGACGTCGTTATGCCGCAACTCGGTGAAGACGTCACCGAAGCGACAGTGCAGCAGTGGCTGGTACAGGAAGGCGCATATGTAACGCGAGAACAAACCCTCCTCGTGGTCTCCACCGACAAGGCAGACACCGAAATCCCGAGCCCTTGTGACGGCCGAGTGGTCGCTATTGTTGCGCCGGTCGGTGCCAAGGTTCCCAAAGAGGGCCTCTTGGCTCGGATCGACGACACCGCCACCTAACCGATCAAATTCTCCATGGATGAATCGCCAGCCGTAGGTTGGGTCGCGTCGGCGAACCCAACATTGCGATTTCGCCTCCTGTCATTACTGGGAACAATAGTGATTGCCGAAAGATGTTGAGTTCGAAGGTGAACCCAATCTATTCCCTAAGTGGGCAGCGGTAGTTAGAAGACACTGTCGAAAACAGCCACGTCTCCGCCGCCGAGAGCGATCACCCACAGACCACCATTTTCCGGCGGCAGGTTTATCTTCCAGCCCTCGTAGCCAGAGGAGTTGTTGAACGCCTCCATCCGAACGCCAGCTTCGAAATGAAGCGTGAGATCGGCGGTTTCCTGATCGATCGCGATCTTGGTGATCGCCTTTCCGGCCAGCAGCCGATTCGCTTCGGCTTGCCCATCGACCGGAGACGGCAGGCCAAACTGTTGACCATCATCCTGGTCGGCCAATGCGATCCTTCCCTCAGCGACTATCCGCCATGGGACCGGGAAAGAGATATTGCCTCCGCCTTCCAGATTGACGGCCCAGTCCGCCTCCCTCCGCTCCACTGAGCAACGGCGTCCGATCAGATTCTGCTCAAGCGTGGCGAGCCAATCCTGGTCCATCGGACGATGTTCGCATCGGCCGAAAATGTCCGCAACGGGCCACCGCTCACCCCTCCTCCACCGGCGGCAGGCAATCGAGCAGCCAGGCGCGGAAGGCGCCGGCGGCGGGGGAGAGGCGGCGGTCTTCCGGCATCGCCAGCCAGTACCAGCTGCGCGGCACCGTCACGTCGAACAGCCGCACCAGCCGGCCGGCGGTGATGTCGCGGGCGCAGAGCACGTCGTCGCCCATCGCCACCCCCTGCCCGGCCATCGCCGCGTCCAGCGCCAGCGCCACGTCATGGAAGCGCGGGCCACGGGTGGCGTCGATGCCCTCGACCCCGGCCGCCGCCAGCCACAGCGCCCAGGTCCGGGCGCTTTCGTCATGCAGCAGGGTCTGGCCGCGCAGGTCCGCTGGCTGCTTCAGTGAGGCCGCCAAGGCCGGGGCGCAGACCGGATAGTCCATCACCTGCGCCAGCCGCTCTGCCGCCAGGCCGGACCAGCCACCGACGCCGTAGCGGATGGCGAGGTCGGTCTGCTCGGCCCGCAGGTCGACCAGGCGCTGGGTCGGGTCGAGCTCGATGTCGATGCCGGGATGGCTCTGCCGGAAGTCGCCCAGCCGCGGCACCAGCCAGCGCCCGGCGAAGGCGGGCTCGACCGACAGGCGCAGCCGGCCGCGCCCGGCCTCGGCCGAGATCGCCACCATGCCCTGGGACAGCCGGTCGAAGGCGTCGGCGACCACGGCGGCGAAGGCCCGTCCGGCCTCGGTCGGCGCCAGGCCGCGGCCCTCGCGCAACAGCAGCGGCACGCCCAGCCGCGCCTCCAGCCCGCGGACATGGCGGCTGATCGCGGCGTGGCTGACGCCGAGCTCGGCCGCGGCGGCGGTGAAGCTGCCGCGGCGGGCGGCGGCCTCGAAGGCGCGGACGGCGTTGAGCGGCGGCAGCGGGCGCATGCTCATCTGTAACTTTTCCTTACAGATGCTGCAAGGGAACGGCGTTTGTGCCGGGGCGGGCGAAGCGGCAGAGTCGGGGCACGCCCAGGAGGCACCCATGTTCCACCATCTGCTCGACGCCTATCTCACCGTCTTCGCCCCGGCCCCGCGCCGAGCCCCGGTGCTGCCGAAGGAGTGCCGCGCCGAGACCCTGCCGCCGCTGCCGATCGGCCGGCGCCGCAGCCGCCCGTCGCGGCGGCCGATGGTGATCGGCCGGCCGTGAGCAAGGGCCCCTTCCCGCTCGAGGGCGGCTGCCTGTGCGGCGCCGTGCGCTATCGCATCGACGGGCCGGTTGCCTCGGTCGACTACTGCCATTGCCGGATGTGCCAGAAGGGCACCGGCACCCCGGCCGTGGCCTGGGCGACCGGCCCCTATGAGGCCTTCCGCTGGACCAAGGGAGAGCCGCGCGGCTATCGCTCCTCGCCGATCGGGCAGCGCTGGTTCTGCGCCGATTGTGGCTCGCCGCTGGCCTTCGAGGGCTTCGAGCCCGAGGGCAAGACCATGGGCGTCACTTTGGCGACGCTGGACGACCCGACGGCGCTGCGGCCGCGCCAGCACGCCTGGGTCGGCACCCGCATCCCCTGGCATGCGATCGACGAGAGCCTCCCCCAATACGAGGACGAGGGGCCGGCGAGCGGTGTCTGACCGTCAGGCGCTCGCCGGTGCCGTCCCGTTGCGGCGGCCCGGCAGCCGGGCGAAGACCAGGACGTTGCCGAGCAGCACCAGCGCCACCCCGGCCACCGCCGTCGCGGTCCAGACATAGCCTTCCAGCAGGGCCGAGGCGTTCAGCGCCACCAGCGGGAACAGCACGGTGGAATAGGCCGCCTTGTCGGCGCCGATGCGGCCGACCAGCGTCAGATAGGCCAGGAAGGCGACCACGGAGCCGGGGATGGCGAGGTACAGCAGCGCCCCGACATAGGCGGGCGACGGGTCGAAGCGCCAGGGCGTGCCCTCCACCAGCACCACGGCCAGCAGGATCAGCGTGCCGTAGACCATGCCCCAGGCGGTGGTGGTCCAGGGCGTCAGGCCGCGCCGCCGGTGCATCACGGCGAAGACGTTGCCGATGCCGAAGCCCATGGTGCCGGCCAGCGCCAGGCCGAGGCCGTACAGCATCTGGAGGTCGAGTTGCGCCGGATCGATGCCGAACAGCAGCCACAGGCCGGCCAGCCCGACCGCGCCGCCGGCCAGGACGCGCGGCTTCAGCGGCTGGCCCAGCGCGATCCGGCTGAACAGCGCGGTCCAGACGCTGCCGGTGGAGAAGGCCACGGCCACCAGGCCGCTCGGGACATAGGCCGAGGCGTGATAGACCAGCAGGAAATTGCCGCTGAACAGCGCCAGCCCCTGGCCCAGGCAGACCAGATGGTCGCGGACGCGCAGGGTCTCGCGCCGGCGGGTGATCAGCAGCAGCGCGGCCATCACCGCCGCGGCCAGGGCGAAGCGGTACAGGATCGACAGCTCCACCGGCACCGGGCCGATCTGGTAGTGGATGGCGATCCAGGTGGTGCCCCAGATCAGGACGACGAGCAGGTACAGGGCGGCGGTCATGACGGCACACGGGTTCCGGAATCTCGGCCGTGATCCTGCGCCTGCCGGCGTCACCGGGATTGCACGTCCTTGCGCAGTTTCCGCGCGGCCTCTGGCCCGCAACGGAGCGTAGGCCTAGAGTCCGGGGACCATGAACCGGCCCGGACCCAGGATCGACGAGACCCCGCTGCAGCGGCTGGCGGCGCGCTACGGCGTGGCCGGGGCGCTGGCGTCGTCGCGCGCGGTGCTGAAGCGCACGGTCGAGATCGGCGACGGCTTCACCCTGGCGGAATGGTGGAACGCCCACGACACCACCGGCTACCACGCGCCCGGCCACCACACGCTGAGCCTGTACCTGGAGGGCGGCGAGGGCACCCAGCGCATCGGCTTTCCCGGCCGCTACGGCGGCCCCGGCCGGTTCTGCCTCCTGCCGGCCGAGCATGAATCGCACTGGGTCCTGACCCGGCCGATGCGCTTCCTGCATTTCTATTTCGACCGCGGCGCCCTGGCCGCGGCCGGCGCTGCCGCGCATGATGCCGACATCCGCGAGACCACGCTGCCGGACGACACCTTCTTCGACGACCCGGATGCAGCGCGGCTGATGGCCGGGCTGATCCGGCTGGACTGGGGCGACGCCAGCGCCCGGCTGGCGGCGACCCAGAGCGGGCACGAGCTGCTGGCCCATCTCGCCGGCCGCAGGCTGCGCCGCCGCCCCTCCCCCGCCCTCGACGGCGGCCTGGCCCCGCATATCCGCCGCCGGGTGCTGGAATTGGTCGAGGCGGCGCTGGACGAGCCGCTGACGCTGGGCCGGCTGGCCGCCGCGGCCGGGCAGTCGGAGTTCCATTTCGCCCGGATGTTCCGGGCCTCGGTCGGGCTGCCGCCGCACGCCTATGTTCTGGCCCGGCGGCTGGACCGGGCCCGCCGGCTGCTGGCCGAGGGCGACCGGCCGCTGGCCGAGATCGCCGCCGCCTGCGGCTTCACCCATCCGAGCCACCTGACCCGGCATTTCCGCACCGCCTTCGGCGGCCCGCCCGGCGCGTGGCGGACGGCCGTGCGCGGCTGAATCCGGCTTCACCCGCCCCCGGACCGAAGTCATAGTGATGGAAACGGGGGAGAACAAAGCGATGCGGCGGTTTCTGTGCCTGGCCTTCGGCCTGGGGATGCTTTCGGCTGGCCCGGCCTGGGCCCAGGCGACGGCCGAGGAGGCGGCGAGGTTGAAGGCGGTGCTGGAGGCCTGGATGCCGTCCGGCGAGAACCTCACCCCGGCGGAGGCCGACTATATCGTCGAGAAGCTGCCATCCGCCCTGGTCGTCGGCCGCTGGCAGGTGGAGCCCGACGGCGATGGATATCGGATCCAGTCTCCCGGTGTCCGGTTCGCACTGGCCAGAGGCTTCGAACAGCTGTTCGGCACCATCGTTCTCGCTTGCGATCCCGACCAGATACGCGCCACGGCGACGGCGGCCGGGCCTTTTGCCCTGAGCGGTGACGCCGCCTTGAGCTGCCGCCTGGAAAACGCGGACGGCTCGACCTGGCCGATCACCGCCGAAAGCCGGAGCACCACCGGCTCGATCGACCCCCGCGACCCGGCGAGCGTATCAACCGATGTCATTCTCGACCGCGTCACGGTGGGGAGCGGCGGGGCCGGCGAACCGGCGCGGATCGATCGCCTGATCATCTCCGGCGGCGGCAAGGCGGCGGCGAACGGACGCTCGGAAGTCACCGGCCGCTACACGCTCGAAGGCTTCTCGGCCCCGTCCCCGAGCGGCACCGGCACGATTGCGGCCGACCGCATCGTCTACGATGTCGGGGCCGAGGACGCCGACACCGCGGCATCGGCCGGCGCCGCGATCGCACTGGCCAGGCGCCTCGCCGGATTGACCGGCGACGCCGCCCGCACGGCCGGCGACGACCCTGCGGTGCGGGCCCTGCAGGACACGCTGCTCGACAGTTCCGCCCCGACCTCCCGCCAGGAGCTCAGGGTCGAAGGCCTGACCACCAGGACACCGGTGAGAACGCTCAAGCTCGACACCTTCGCCTTCGGCGTCGCCATGAGCGACCTCGACCGCAGCGGGGTCCGCCTGACCATACGGCTGGACACCAGGGGCATGGCGTTCGAGCCGCCGACCCCCTACACCGCCTGGATCCCGTCGGAGAGCACGGCTCAGCTCACGATCGAGGACATGCCGCTGTGGCAGATCGTCGGGGATTCGATGCTGCCCGGCGAACGCGATCCCGCCGCGGTGTCTCGGCTGCTTTCGGAATCCCCGATGCGCATGCACATCGAATCCGTCCATCTGGCGGCGCCGGAGGCCTCGCTCGATCTCGGCGGCATGATCGCATCGGCGCGCGACGCCGTGCGCGGGCAGACGGGCAACCTCCGGCTGCGCCTGACCGGGATCGATGGGTTGGTCAAGGCGCTGCAGGCCGATCCCAAGGCCGGTCAAGCCGCGGCAGGCCTGACCATGGTGCAAGTGCTGGGCCGGCAGACCACGCTGCCGGACGGCCGGTCGGCGCGCGACTACGACATCGTCATCGACCCGTCGGGCAAGGTCCTGGTCAACGGCGCCGACGTCCAGGCGCTGGTGCCGAAGGATCTGTGATCAGACGCCGTAGTAGCCGCGGTACCATTCGACGAAGCGGGGGATGCCGACCTCGATCGGGGTCGAGGGGCGATAGTCGACCGCCGCCTCCAGCTCCTCGACATCGGCATAGGTCTCCGGTACGTCGCCGGGCTGCAGGTCGCGGAAGACCTTCTGCGCCTCGCGGCCCAGCGCCCGCTCCAGCACCGAGATCATGTCCAGCAGCGCCACCGGCCGGGTGTTGCCGATGTTGTACAGGCGATAGGGCGCGGCGCTCGAGGCCGGGTTCGGGTGGTCGCCGGACCAGGCCGGGTCGGGCTGCGGCACCCGATCCAGCACCCGGGCCACGCCTTCGACCAGGTCGTCGACATAGGTGAAGTCGCGCAGCATGTGGCCGTGGTTGAACACCTCGATCGGCCGGCCTTCCAGGATGGCGCGGGTGAACAGGAACATCGCCATGTCCGGCCGGCCCCAGGGACCATAGGCGGTGAAGAAGCGCAGCCCCGTCACCGGCAGGCGGTAGAGGTGGCTGTAGGAATGCGCCATCAGCTCGTTCGCCTTCTTGGTCGCGGCGTAGAGGCTGAGCGGATGGTCGACATTCTGGCGTACCGAGAACGGCATCGCCGTGTTGGCGCCGTAGACCGAGCTGGAGGAGGCGTAGACCAGGTGGCGCACGCCGTGGTGACGGCAGCCCTCCAGCACATTGAGGAAGCCGACGACATTGGCGTCGATATAGACCTCCGGGTGGGTCAGCGAATGCCGCACCCCGGCCTGGGCGGCGAGATGCGCCACCCGGCCCGGCTTCACCTCGGCGAACAGTTCGGCCATGCCCGGCCGGTCGGCGATGTCGAGCCGGCGGAAGGCGAAGCCCGGGCGCTCGGCCAGCCGCTCCAGCCGCGCCTCCTTGAGGTGGACGTCGTAATAGGGGTTGAGATTGTCGACCCCGACCACCCGATGTCCGGCGTCGAGCAGCCGCCGGGCCAGGGCGAAGCCGATGAAGCCGGCGGCCCCGGTGACCAGGATCGGCTCGGCGGTGGGGGCAGGCATTACAGGCTCCAATAGGCCAGGCGGGACGGCACGCTTGCCGGGTCCAGCGCCGATTTCACATCCATCACCAGGCCGCCCTCGCGCAGGAAGGCCCAGAGCTCGTCGCGCGGCCGGTCGAGATAGGCCCGGTGCGGCACCGCCAGCACCAGCGCGTCGAGGTCGCGGAAGGCGTCGAGGCCTGCGAGGTCGATGCCGTATTCCTGCCGCGCCCGTTCGGGATCGGCCAGCGGGTCATGCACCAGCGGCGCGATACCGTAGGTCTTGAGCTCGGCCACGATGTCCGGCACCCGGCTGTTGCGCAGGTCGGACACGTTCTCCTTGAAGGTCAGGCCGAGGATGCCGACCCGGGCGCCGAGGATGGTGCGGCCCTGGCGCGCCAGCACCTTGACCAGCCTGGCCCCCAGGAAGGCACCCATCTGGTCGTTGATGCGGCGGCCGGCCAGGATCATCTCCGGCCGGTAGCCGACCGCCTCGGCCTTGGCGGTCAGGTAATAGGGGTCGACGCCGATGCAGTGGCCGCCGACCAGGCCGGGCTGGAACTTTAGGAAGTTCCATTTGGTGCCGGCGGCGGCCAGCACCTCGGCCGTGCGCAGGCCCAGCCGGTCGAAGATCATCGCCAGCTCGTTCATCAGCGCGATGTTGAGGTCGCGCTGGGTGTTCTCGATCACCTTCGCCGCCTCGGCGACGCGGATCGACGGCGCCCGGTGCAGCCCCGCCGGGATGATGGCGCCATAGGCCGCGGCCACCCGCTCCAGCGTCGCGTCGTCCTGGCCCGACACGACCTTGACGATGCGCTCCAGCCGGTGCTCGCGGTCGCCGGGGTTGATCCGCTCCGGCGAATAGGCCAGGGCGAAGTCGATGCCGGCACGGAGGCCGGAGGCGCGGGCCAGCGCCGGGCCGCAGACTTCCTCGGTGGCACCGGGATAGACGGTGGATTCGAACACCACCACCGCGCCGGGGGTGAGCGCCCCGCCGATGGTCCCGCAGGCGCGCAGCAGCGGCCCGAAATCCGGCCGGCGCTCGGAGTCGATCGGGGTCGGCACGGTGGCGATGAAGAAGTTTACGCCGGAGAGGTCGGCCGGATCGGCGGTGACGGCGAGGCCGCTGTCGGCGAGATCCGCGGCCTCGACCTCGCCGGTGACGTCATGGCCCTCGCGCAGGGCGGCGATGCGGGCCGGGTCGATGTCGAAGCCGATGGTGCCCGGAAAGCGCCGGGCGAAGGCCAGCGCCACGGGCAGTCCGACATAGCCGAGCCCGATCACGGCGATGCGTTCGGAGGTCATGGAATGCCCTTGCCCCCGATTTCATCCTCCCCCTCCCCTTGCGGGAGGGGGTAGGGGGAGGGGTTTGGCGCCGAGAGATCAATGTCGATCGCTCGGCACATTATGACGGTGGGTTCGTATGACCTCGCGCCGGCACACTTCGATCGACACTCCCTCCCCCTACCCCCTCCCGCGGGGGGAGGGGGAGAGTCGGAATTCTGGGCCGGCATAGGGGCAACGCTCATGCCGCCGACCGGCCGGTGCGGCGGCGGCGCTTCGGGGCGGCGGAGACGGGCTTGGCCACCGGGTCGGCCAGGACCTCGCCCAGAGTCCTGCGGATCTGTGCCAGCTTGGCCTCGTGTGTCACCTTCAGCCCGAACACGTCCTTGACGTAGAACACGTCGACCGCGCGGGCGCCGAAGGTCGAGATCTTGGCCGAGGAGATCTGCAGCCCCAGGCCGGTCAGGGCCCGGCCGACCGCGTGCAGCAGGCCCGGCCGGTCGCGGCCGTTCAGCTCGATCACCGTATGGGTGCGGCTGGCCTCGTTGTCGACCAGCACGCGCGGCGCGATCGACACCGAATGCAGCCGCGGATAGCTGCGGTGCCGCCGCTCCAGCTCGGCCGACATCTTCATCTCGCCGGACAGGCTGCGCTCGATCGACACCCGCACCCGGGCCAGCTTCTCCGGCGCGTCGAAGGCGCCGCCCTCGACCGCGTCCTGGACCAGGAAGGTGTCGAGCGCCATGCCGTCGGCGAAGGTGAAGATCTTGGCCTCGACGATGGTGCCGCCGGAGACGGCGATGGCGCCGGCCAGGCGCGAGAACAGGCCGGGATGGTCGGCGGTGTGGATGGTCAGCTCGGCGACGGTGCGCTGCTGGTCGACCTGGATGTCGACCGCCAGCGGCTCGCCTTCCGCCTCGGCCGCGCGCACYAGCCGGGCATGGCGGGCCTGGGTGGCGCCATCGAAAGCCAGCCAGTAGCCGCGGCTGGCCTTGCCGGCATAGGATTCGACCGCCGCTGGCGGCCAGTCCGCCAGCGCCTGGCGCAGCAGGGTCTTGGCCTGGTTGACGCGGTGTTCGACACCGACCGCCTCGTCGGCGCCGGACAGCCGCTCCTCCGCCCGGTGGTACAGCTCGGACATCAGCGTCGCCTTCCAGGCGGTCCAGCGGCCGGGGCCGACGGCGCTGATGTCGGCGGCGGTCAGCACCAGCAGCAGGCGCAGCCGCTCCGGGCTTTCCACCGCGGCGACGAAGTCCTGCACCGTCTTGTCGTCCTCGATGTCGCGCTTGAAGGCGGTGTCGCTGAGCAGCAGGTGCCAGCGCACCAGCCACTGCGCCGTCTCGGTCTCCTCCGGCGTCAGGCCGAAGCGGGGCCCGAGCTTGCGCACCACGCGGGCGCCCAGCACCGAATGGTCGCCGCCGCGGCCCTTGGCGATGTCGTGGCACAACAGGGCGACATAGAGCGCTCGGCGCGACCCGGTCTTGCGCATCACCTGGGTGGCCAGCGGCAGCGTCTCGGCCGCCTTGCCGGTCTCGATCCGGTGCAGGATGCCGAGCGCGAACAGCGTGTGCTCGTCGACCGTGTAGGTGTGGTACATGTCGTACTGCATCTGCGCCACGACCCGGCCGAAATCCGGCACGAAGCGGCCCAGCACGCCGGCCTCGTTCATCCGCCGCAGCGGGATCTCGGGGTCTTGCTCCGCGGTCAGGATCTCCAGGAAGATGCGGTTCGCCTCCGGGTCGTCGCGGAGGCCTGCGATCAGGTCGATGTTGCGGGTGATCAGCTTCAGCGCCGCCGGATGGATGTCGAGGTCGCGCGCCTGGGCCACCCGGAACAGCCGGATGATGTCGACCGGATGGTCGCGCAGCGGCTTCTCGCCGGCCAGGCTGATGCGGTCGCCGTCGAGCGGCAACCCGTCGACCATCGGCGCCGAGAAGCCGAGGAAGGCCAGGCCGCGCTTCGGCCGGCGCTGGCTTTCCGCCTCCAGCGCCGCGCAGAAGATCCGGGTCAGGCTGCCGACCTCCTTGGCGACCAGGAAGTAGTGCTTCATCAGCCGCTCGACGCCCTTGGCGCCGGCATGGTCGGTGTAGCCGGCGACGCGCGCCAGCTCCGGCTGCAGGTCGAAGGTCAGCCGGTCCTCGGCCCGGCCGGTCAGGTAGTGCAGGTGGCAGCGCAGCGCCAGCAGGAAGCTCTCGGACCGGCGAAAGCGCCGCGCCTCCTCCCCGGTCAGCACGCCCTTAGCGACCAAGCCGTCGACGTCGTCGACCTGGTACAGGTACTTGCCGATCCAGAACAGGGTCTGCAGGTCGCGCAGGCCGCCCTTGCCCTCCTTCACATTGGGCTCCAGCACGTAGCGGCTGTCGCCCATGCGGCGGTGGCGGCTGTCGCGCTCGGCCAGCTTGGCCTCGGTGAAGGCGGCGCCGGTGCCGGCCGTCACCTCCTCGACGAAGCGGCGGCGCAGCGTGTCGTAGAGCGACTGCTCGCCCCACAGCAGCCGCGTCTCCATCAGGCTGGTGCAGATGGTGGTGTCGGTGCGGGCCAGGCGCAGGCAGTCGTCGACCGACCGCACCGAATGGCCGACCTTCAGCCCGAGGTCCCACAAGAGGTAGAGCATATACTCCACCACCTGCTCGACCCGCGGGTTGCGCTTGTAGGGCAGCAGGAACAGGAGGTCGATGTCGGAGAACGGCGCCAGCTCGCCCCGGCCGTAGCCGCCGACCGAGGCGACGGCGAAGCGTTCGCCCACGGTCGGGTTCGACACCGGGAACAGCCGCGACACGGTCAGCGAGGCCAGCGCCCCGATCAGCACATCCATCAGCCAGGCGGATTCGGCGACGCAGGCATCGGCCGACCCGGCCTCATCGACGAAGCGGCGGCGGATCACGGCGCGGCCGGCGGCCAGGGCCTCGCGCAGCACCGCCAGGATCGCGGCCCGCTGCGCCTGGGCGTCACCCTGGTCCATTGCCTCGTGCAGCCGCTGCTCCAGCACCGCCGGGTCGATGATGTCGAGCGGCGCTTCGACGGTCTCGCCGCCACGCCGGGTCGCAGCCGGCGCGGGGGCGGCCGGCACGGCGGCCGCGCCATACGGCAGGAAGCGGCGGAGGCGGCCGCGAAGGCCGGGACGGGCAAGGGTCTCGTCGGGCATGATTTGTCTTAAATGAGCAAAGCCTTCAGAGCATACAACCGTTCGAGCGCTTCGCGCGGGGTCATCGCGTCGGGGTCGATCGCCGTGAGCGCGATCTCCAGCTCGGACGGGCCGCTGGGCACCGCCGGCGCTGCGGCCGGCCGGGCAGCCGCGGCCGAGAACAGCGGCAGGTCGTCGACCAGCCGGGCGACGCTGCGGCCTTCCTTGCCCGCCTCGAGCGCCTCCAGCACCTCCTGCGCCCGGCCGACCACCGCGGCGGGCAGCCCGGCCAAGCGGGCGACATGGATGCCGTAGGAGCGGTCGGCCGTGCCCGGAGCGACCTCGTGCAGGAAGACGATGTCGCCCTGCCATTCCTTGACCCGCATGGTGTGGCAGGCCAGCCGGGGCAGCCGCGCCTGCAGCGCCGTCAGCTCGTGGTAATGGGTGGCGAACAAGGCCCGGCAGCGCGTGGTCTCGTGCAGGTGCTCGACGCAGGCCCAGGCGATCGAAAGCCCGTCGAAGGTGGCGGTGCCGCGGCCGATCTCGTCCAGGATCACCAGCGCCCGCGGGCCGGCCTGATTCAGGATCGCCGCCGTCTCCACCATCTCGACCATGAAGGTGGAATGGCCGCGGGCCAGGTCGTCGGCGGCGCCGACGCGGCTGAACAGCCGGTCGACCACACCGATCTCGGCCTCCTCGGCCGGCACGAAGCCGCCCATCTGGGCCAGCACCGCGATCAGCGCGTTCTGGCGCAGGAAGGTCGACTTGCCGGCCATGTTCGGGCCGGTCAGCAGCCACAGCCGGCGGTCTTCCGACAGATCGCAGTCATTGCCGACGAAGGGGCCCCCCTGTGCCTCGGCCAGGGCGATCTCGACCACCGGGTGGCGGCCGCCCTTGATGCGGAAGCCGGTATCGCCGGTCACCTTCGGCCGGCAATAGCGTCGCTCGACCGCCAATTCCGCCTGTGAGGCGGCCACATCGAAGCCGGCCAGGGCGCGGACGGCGCCCGAGATCGCCTCGGCCCGGCCGGTGACTTCCCCGACCAGGTCGGCGAACAGCCTGAGCTCGAGCGCCAGCGCCTTGTCCGCCGCCTCGCCGATCGAGCGTTCCAGCATGCCGAGCTCGACCGTGGTGAAGCGCATCGCCGAGGCCATGGTCTGGCGATGGATGAAGGTGCCGACATGCGGCGGCTGCAGCAGCTTGTCGGCCTGGTTGGCCGAGACCTCGATGTGGTAGCCGATGACGTTGTTGTGGCGGATCCGCAGGGTCGAGATCCTGGTCTCGTCGACATAGCGCTGCTGCAGCGCCGCGATCAGCCGGCGGGATTCGTCGCGCAGGGTGCGGACCTCGTCCAGCTCCGGCAGGTAGCCCGGGGCGATGAAGCCGCCGTCGCGGATCAAGAGCGGCAGCTCCTCGGCCAGGGCCCGGCCCAGCCGGTCGACCAGAGCGTCATGCTCGCCGAGCTCGGCTGCGGCGCGGGACAGCAGCGGCGGCAGGTCGAGGAAGCGCGGCGCGCCGAGCCGTTCGCGCAGGCGCCCGCCCTGGCGCAGCGCATCGC
>NZ_JBFRCU010000107.1:0-30544 GCF_052113205.1 Inquilinus sp. YAF38
CACCGCACGCCCGCCGGATCTACCACCCCGGCCTTTGATGGCTATGGACTTCGCGATCATTTGCTCGCTCGTCCGGCCGGGTAGGCCTTCTATCCGGTTCTTGTCCATCGGGCCGCGGCTTTGCTCCACGCTTCCTTCAGACCCCGCCTCGCGGCGACGCCCTTGCGCTTCGCTAACCCTTCACCGCCATCAGGCTGGGTAGAGGACTTTCACCTCCAAGCTGTCGATCATGCTCGGCACACAAAAAAGAGGGGCGTCCCGAAGGACGCCCCAAGTCTGGCCGCCAACTGTGCGAGCGTTACTGCACCGCCTCGCCATGCAGGGCGAGATCGAGGCCGTCGCGCTCCGCCTCTTCCGAGACCCGCAGGCCCATCACCGCCTTGATCAGGAACAGCAGCACCAGGGTGACGCCGCCGCTCCAGATCAGAGTGGCGAGGACGCCCTCGACCTGGATCCAGACCTGGCCGGGGTTGCCGTAGAGCAGGCCGGTGCCGAGCGAGTTGATCGCCGGATCGGCGAAGACGCCGGTCAGGATCGCACCGACGATGCCGCCGACGCAGTGCACGCCGAACACGTCGAGCGAGTCGTCGTAGCCGAACACCTTTTTCACCGAGGTCGCGGCGAAGTAGCAGATGACGCCGGCAGCGACGCCGATCGCCAGGGCACCCATCGGGTTGACGAATCCGGAGGCCGGGGTGATCGCCACCAGGCCGGCGACCGCGCCGGAGATGACGCCGAGCACGCTCGGCTTACCCTTGGCGCCCCATTCGACGAACATCCAGGCCAGGGCCGCGGCCGCCGTCGCGATGTGGGTCGCGGCGAAGGCCATCCCGGCGGTGCCGTTCGCAGCCAGCGCCGAGCCGGCGTTGAAGCCGAACCAGCCCACCCACAGGAGGGAGGCGCCGATGACGCTGAGCACCAGGTTGTGCGGCGCGAAGGCATGCACCATGCCGGTGCCATAGCCATGCCGCTTGCCGATCACGATGCAGGCCACCAGCCCGGCGATGCCGGCATTGATGTGCACCACCGTGCCGCCGGCGAAGTCGAGCACGCCGGCGCCGAACAGCCAGCCGTTCGACTGCCACACCCAATGCGCGATCGGCGAGTAGACGATGACCGACCACAGTGCGGTGAAGACCAGCAGCGACGAGAACTTCATGCGGTCGGCGAAGGCGCCGACGATCAGCGCCGGCGTGATGATCGCGAAGGTCATCTGGAACATCATGAACACGCTTTCCGGGATCGTCCCGGTCAGCGCGCCGACATCCAGGCCTTTCAGGAAGCCGCGCGACAGGTCGCCGACATACTTGCCGCCGGGACCGAAGGCCAGGCTGTAGCCCAGCACCATCCAGATGATGCTGACCAGGGCGGTGATGGCGAAGCACTGCATCAGCATCGCCAGCACATTGGCCTTGCGCACCATGCCGCCGTAGAACAGCGCCAACCCCGGGATGGTCATCATCAGGACCAGCGCACTGGAGGTCAGCATCCAGGCGGTGTCGCCCGAATTCAGCGTCGGTGTCGCCGCCGCCGCCGCATCCTGCGCCCAAGCCGGCAACGCCGTCAGCAAGGCGGCGCACACGCCTCCCAGTCCCCAAAACGTCCGCTTCATTGAGTCTTCTCCAGCCTACGTCTTTCCGGCTGACGGTCGGCAGCCGCCCTGTCGGCACCGGCACAAACCGCCTTTTCGCCATGGGTCCAAGCAAGTGGCGTGCCGGTTTCGTCGGCAGCAGGCGAGGCGGCGGATCTCGGCCGGCCGACCTTGCCTGGATGAACAAATTTTAGGCAACTGCTGCGACGCTGGCGAAAATATGACCAGCACCCGACGGATGCCTTCCCGCGGTCGTCGCGCTAGGGTGCCGCGTCTTTAGCCAGAGTGCCGAAATGAGCAAGACCGTCAGCCAGATCCCGCTGCCCTCGCCCGCGCTGGGAACCAGCCGCACCGTCACCGTGCACCGCTACGGCCAGCCCGGGGCCCGCCCCAAGGCCTATGTCCAGGCCGGGCTGCATGCCGACGAGCTGCCGGGCATGCTGGCGGCCCATCACCTGCTGTGCCGGCTCGATGCGCTGGATGCCGCCGGCGCGATCAAAGGCGAGATCGTGGTGGTGCCGGCCGCCAACCCGATCGGCCTGTCGCAATCTGTGCTGGAATACCATGTCGGCCGCTTCGCCCTGGACGGCCGCGGCAACTTCAACCGGCACTATCCGGACCTCGCCCCGATCGTGGCGCCGCGCATCGCTGGCCAGCTGACGGATGACGCCGGCCGCAACGTCCGGCTGGTGCGCGCGGCGCTGCTGGCGGCGCTGGCCGAGCAGCAGCCGGCCGGCGAGACCGGCGCGCTGCGCAAGCTGCTGCTGGGACTGTCGATCGACGCCGACCTCGTGCTCGACCTGCATTGCGACAACCGGGCGCCGGTGCATGTCTATCTCGGCACGCCGCTGTGGCCGGATGGCGAGGATCTGGCCCGCGAGTTCGGGGCCGAGGCGGTGCTGCTGGCCGAGGACTCCGGCGACAACCCGTTCGACGAGGCGAATTCGGCGCCATGGTGGGTGCTGCGCCGCCTGCTCGGCGACGCCCATCCGCTGCCGCCCGCCTGCCTGGCGGCGACGATCGAGCTGCGCGGCCAGGCCGATGTCGACGACGACACCGCCGGGGCCGATGCCGATGCGCTGGTCCGGTTCCTGCAGCGCCGCGGCGTGGTGGCCGGCGATCCCGGCCCGCTGCCCGCGGCGCGGTGCGACGCCACGCCGCTGGCCGGCAACGAGATGCTGCGTGCCCCGGTGGCCGGCATCGTGACCTACTTCCAGCCGCTCGGCGCCCGGCTGCGCCGCGGCGAGCATGTCGCCGACATCGTCGATCCCACCGCCGCGCCCGACCAGGCGCGCACGCCGCTGCATGCCGGGGTCGACGGAGTGCTGTGGTCGCAGTGCCTGCACCGGCTGGTGCGGCCCGGCGACATCGTCGCCAAGATCGCGGGCGCCCAGCCGATCGAAGGCCGCGGGGCCATCCTGCTGACGACCTGATCGGGTCCGGATCCGCCTCGCCGGGGTGGCGGGAGCCATGCACGCGATGCGTGCATTTCGCTCTCGCCTTCCCGGGCCGATCGCGGGAAGATGCCCTTCCTCGGGCCATTGCACGGCCAGACTGCCCGTGCCTCGCCATCGGACCCTCGGCCGGCAGAGTCACGGCTCTCGTGTCCGCCAATCGGATCGCCCCATGAGTGCCCCGCACCGTTCCCCGATTCCGCTCGTCACACGCGCCGGATCGAAGCCGACCGCCTTTCCGGCGGCCGAGACCGCCCGCGCGTCAACCTATCTGATCCGGCTGCGCCACTTCGTCGTGCCGATATCGATCGGCGTCTATGCCCATGAGGAGCAGCGGCAGCAACGCGTCCGCATCAGCGTCGAGATGGAGGTCGAATTGCCGCCGGGCGGCATCGGCGACGACATCGGCCGCGTCCCCTCCTATGAGGCGCTGGTGCAGGGCCTGCAGGCCCTGGCCGAGAAGGAGCATGTGCGGCTGATCGAGACCGTCGCCGAGCATGTGCTGGACCTCGCCATGGCTCATCCGATGGTGCTGCGGGCGGTGGCCGAGGTCGAGAAGCTCGACGTCTTCCCCGAGGCCGAGTCCATCGGCGTCCGCTTCGAGCGCCGCCGCGAGGGCTGAGGCTTCGCCGGTTACAGGATTCCCCAAAACCGTCATGGCGAGCCCCGCAGGGGCGTGGCCATCCAGGTTGGTGGGGCCCACTCCGGCTGCGACACTGGATGGCCACGCTTCGCTCGCCATGACGGTTTGGGATTGGCGTGGCCGGCTCTCTATGGCCTCATTCAATCGTACTTGATGTACGCGAACCTCGCATCCGTCGGTGTGCCCTCCAGCCCGTCCCCTTGGAGGGCCGGCTGCCAAGCCACGACCTCCTCGATCTTGCGGGCCAGGGCGAAGTCGCGGTCGGTGATGCCGCCGCCGGCATCATGCGTGTTCAGCCGGACCTCGACCCAGCCCCAGGCGGCGGCGATCTCCGGATGGTGCCAGGCGGCCTCGGCCAGATGGCCGATGGCGCCGATCGCCAGCATCGTGCCCTTCCAGCCATGCGTCTCGTAGCGCCGGAACAGCTTTCCGTCCTGATAGCGCCAGCGCGGCAGGTCGCGGGCCAGGCGGGCCTCGATCTCCGCCGGCGGATAGGCGTGCGGTTTGGCGGCCATGGCAATCCTCGCGGTGGGATCGGCGGCCCGGCGGGGCCGCCTGCACTCCCGGAAGGATAGCGCATCAGTCGCGGACGGCATCCCCCTGCGCTACGACGACGGCGAAGCGGTCGGCCAGGGCGGTCAGCGCTGCGCGGTGCACCTCCGCCGCCGGCCGCACGCCGCCGAGCGGATCCGGCAGGTCGCGAGTGCCGCAGGCCGCGGCGACGACCGTCGAGAACAGTCCGTGGTCGACCGCCGAGCGGGTGGTGGCGTCGACGCACATATGCGTCATGAAGCCGACGGTCACGAGTTTCTTGCGCCCGGTGGCGGCGATGTGATCGGCCAGGTCGGTGCCGGCGAAGGCGTTGGGCAGCCCCTTCTTCACCACGGCCTCCCCGGCCGCCGGCGCCACCGCCGCGATCGGGGCGACATAGGGGCCGTCGACATCGAACAGACCGCCCTTGCGCTCGTTCAGCACATGGATGACCGGGGTGCCGAGGCGGCGCGCCCGGGCCAGCAACGCGGCGGCCGCCTCGACCGCCGGGTTCCATCCGGGCAGGGACAACTGCCCATCGCTGTACTCGCGCTGCATGTCGATCAGCACCAGCACCGCCTCCGACAGGGTGGAGGGCTGAAGCCGGGCACCGGCATGGTCGAGCAAGGTCTTGGGAAGCATCTTCGTCTCCAGGAAGAAAAGAGGATCAGGCGGCTTCGGCTGGCGCTTCGGCGGCCAGCGCGGCGATCACCGTGGGGCGGGCACCGATGCGCTGCAGATAGGCTGCGATCGCCGGCCAGCGGCCGAGATCGATGGCAAAGAACCGGGTCCAGCCCAGCACTGTGAACAGATAGGCGTCGGCGACGCTGAAGCCGCCCTCGAGCAGGTAATCCCGGCCCTGCAGCGCGTCCTCGACGAAGGCCAGGCGGCGGAACAGCTTGTCGCGGAAGATCGCCTTCGCCTCCTCGGGCAGGGCCGGGTTGAACAGCGGGCTGAGTCCAGCATGGATCTCACTGGTGATGAAGTTCAGCCATTCCTGCAGCCGCGCCCGCTCCCAGGTCCCATTCGCCGGCGCCAGCCCGGCCTCGGGCTTGAGGTCGGCCAGGTATTGCAGGATCGCCGGACCTTCGGTCAGCACCCGGCCGTCGTCGAGCTGCAGCGCCGCGACATAGCCCTTGGGGTTGATCGCCAGGAAGTCGCCGCCATCGGCGGTCTTCTTGGTCCGGTTGTCGACCCGGACCAGGGTGACGGGCAGGCCCAGCTCGCGCAGCACGATGTGCGGCGACAGGGAGCAGGTCTCGGGGGCGTAATACAGCTTCATCCGGCACTCCGGCATCGGGCCGCCGCAGGGAGCACGGCGGATCACGTGACCAGATTTGGCGCCGCCTCTCCTGCAGGAAAGCCGAGATTCTGCCGACGTACTCTGCAATACTGCAGGGATGGATTGGGACCTCGCCCGCTTCGTCCTGGCAGTCGCCAGGCACGGCACCGCCTCCGCCGCGGCGCAGGCGCTGGGGGTCGACCAGACCACCGTGTCGCGCCGCATCGCCGCCGCCGAGGACGTCCTCGGCACGCCGCTGTTCGAACGGGTCGACCGGCGCTTCCGGCCGACGCCGGTCGGCACCGCCGTGGCGGCCGAGGCCGAGACGATGGAGCGGGCGGCGATCGCCATTGCTCATGCCGCGCGCGACCGCGAGGCGGCGCTGTCCGGCCCGATCCGCATCGCGGCGCTGCCCAGCTTCGCCTCCTGGCTGATCCCACGCCTCGGTGACCTGCGCCGGCGCCATGCCGGGCTGCGGCCGGCGATCCTGAGCGCGGAGACAAATGCGGATCTGGAACGCCGCGACGCCGACATCGCCCTGCGCCTGGCCCGGCCGCGCGCCGGCGACCTGGCGGCGCGGCTGGCCGCCCGGGTCGGCCATGCCGTCTATCGCGCGCGCGGCACAGATGGCGACGGCTGGATCGCCCTCGACCAGGCGCATGACGAGCTGCCGCAGAGCATCTGGCTGCGCGACCAGCCCGGCGGCCGCGACCCGCTGCTGCGGGTCAGCGGCGGCATCGAGCTGCTGGCCGCGGTCCAGGCCAGCCTCGGCCGCGCCATGCTGCCCTGCTTCATGGCGGATGATGAGCCGGGGCTGGAGCGCCTGTCTGGCCCCGTTCCGGTGGTCACGCGCGAGCTGTGGCTGCTGCTGCCTGGCCCGGCCAGGGACGTGCCGCGCATCCGGACGGTGGCCGACTGGCTCGCGGCCGCCCTGGCGGAAGACCGGATGCGGCTGGAGGGCGTTCAGGCGTGAGGCACTCGCTCGACGGTGAGGCCGCCCCCTCACCCTCCCGTCGCCAACGCGACGGGCCCCTCCCTCTCCCCAAGGAGAGGGAAATAAGAGCATGGCCCATCTACACCTCTCCTTGGGGAGAGGTCGAAATCGCGCAGCGATTTCGGGTGAGGGGGTGGCCGGCCTATCGGCCTGACTGATCGCCCGTGGAAGCGGGTTCCGACACCCAACTCTTTTCCCGGTCGGCCCGGCCGTAGAGCCGCTCGACCAGCAGCCGCAGCGTCGGGTCGCTGTCCAGCGCCTCCTGCATCCGGCTGAAGGTGCGGGTCCGGGTGACGCCGTGCTCGTGCCAGGACTTGCCGCCGCTGACCACGTTCTGGGCGAAGGCCTGCAGCCGGTCGAGGGCGCGGGCATAGCGCGCCTCCGGCGTCTCGCCGGCCTCGAACTCGGTCCACCAGCCATGCACCTTGTCGCGCAGGTCGGGCGGCAGCAGGCCGAACAGCTTGACCGCCGCCTCGGCCTCGCGCGCCGCCTGGTCCTGCCGGCCGACATCGTCATAGGCGAAGGTGTCGCCGGCATGGATCTCGACCAGGTCGTGCACCAGCACCAGCGACAGCACGCGGGCAATGTCGACCTCGAAGCCGATCTCGTCCTTCAGCAGCAGGGCATATAGCGCCATGTGCCAGGTGTGCTCGGCATCGGTCTCGCGCCGGCTGCCGTCGGTCAGGTAGTTCTGCCGGGTGATCTGCTTGAACTGGTCGCAGACCAGCAGGAACTCCTGGATCTGGGCCAAGCGGTCAGCAAGCGGAGGCGTTTCAGTCATGATGCGTCACCAGACGGGGTCGATGCTGCGGTGGCCGAGGATCTCCTGGATCCGGCGGTGGGTCGCGCCGTGGATGTCGCGCGGCAGGTCGTCGGCCGGGAAGAATCGGGCCTCGGCGATCTCGAAGGACAGGCGGCCGCCGGACGGGCGCCAACGATCGGCCAGGAACACCGCGACGTGGTCGCAGCGCAGCTGGTCGAAATGGGCGTAGATCGAGAACATCCGGTCGACCGATTCGACCTCGACCGCCGCCTCCTCACGTGCCTCGCGCACGGCGCAGGCCTCGAAGCTCTCCCATTTCTTGACGCCGCCGCCGGGGAAGAACCAGCCGGGGCGATAGGTGTGGTGCACCAGCAGGAAGCGCCCCTCCCCGTCCCGCACCACCATGCGGGCGCCGAGGGTCAACGGCTTGCGCAGCCGCAGATAGGCGTTGTGGGCGCGGTGCAGCAGGCGCGGCAGGGTGCGGCTGGTCATGGCCGCAGATGACCGGCGGGGCGGCCTCGTGTCAACCGCCGGGGCAACAGAGCGGATCGCTCCATTTTGCGTTGCCTCTCCCGCCTGGCGGGAGAGACAACACGTCGATTTCCTCTCAGCGCTCGACCGACAGCCAGCGGGTCGGGTGCTGGTCGCGCAGATTGTCGGCCCAGCCCTTCACCGCCGGGGAGACCAAGTGCCGGCTGGTGTAGAAGAACAGCGGAATCACGGGCGTGTCCGCGATCATCAGCCGCTCCGCCTGCTGCAGGATCTGCGCCCGCTTCGCCGTGTCGGTCTCGGCCGAGGCCTGGTCCAGCAGCGCGTCATAGGCCGGATTGGAATAGTCCGACGTGCTGAGCTCGCCGATGCCGCTGCGCTGCAGCTCCAGGAAGAAGTTCGCGTCGTTGTACTGGCCGATCCAGCCGGTGCGGGCGAAGTCCTGGAACTGCTTCTGGTGGTGCTGGGTCAGGTAGGTCGACCACTCCAGGTTCTCCAGCGTCGTCTCGACGCCGAGCTTCTGCTTCCACATCGCGGCGATGGCGACGGCGATCTTCTTGTGGTTCTCCGACGTGTTGTAGGTGATCTTCACCTGCAGCGGCTTGTCCGGGCCATAGCCGGCCTGGGCCAGCAGCGCCTTCGCCTCCTCGTCGCGCCGCGCCTGGGTCCAGCCCGCCTCCTCCGGCTGCCAGGCCGGGAAGCCGTCGGTCCCCGGCGGCACGAAGCTGTAGGCCGGGGTCTGGTTGCCCTGCGCCACCTTGCCGATGATGATGTCGCGGTCGACCGCCAGCGACAAAGCCCGACGCAGCGCCGGGCTGCTCTTCCACGGCTCGTGGTTCAGGTTGATGGCGTAGAAATAGATGCCGAGATAGGGCGCGATGTGCAGCTGCTCGGCATGGCTCTGCTTCAGCGCCGGCACCTGCTGGCTCGGCACCTCGCTGGTGACGTCCAGCTCGCCGGCCTGGAAGCGCGACAGCTCACTGTCGACATCCTCGGTCACGACATAGCGCACGGTGTCGATCGCCACTTTCGCCGCGTCGTGGAACTGCGGGTTCCTGCGCAGCGTCATGTGCGACTGCGGCACGTCCTCGGCCAGCACATAGGCGCCGTTCGAGACCAGGTTGCCCGGCCGGGCGAAGGCGTCGCCGAAGGCCTCGACATTGGCCCGGTTCACCGGGAAGGTCGAGTTGTTGACCAGCATCGACAGGAAGTAGGAGGTCGGGCCGACCAGGCTGACTTCGAAGCTGCGGTCGTCGACCGCGCGAACGCCCAGCGCCTCGGGCGGCTTCTGGCCCAGCCGCACCTCCTTCGCCCCGACAACGCGGTCGAGGAAATAGGCATAGGGCGCTGCGGACTTCGGGTCGACCAGCCGGCGCCAGGAATAGACGAAGTCCTGCGCCGTGACCGGGCTGCCGTCCGACCATTTCCCATCGCCGCGGAGCTTGAACGTATAGGTCCTGCCGTCGTCGGAGACGGTCCAGCTCTCCGCCGCGCCGGGCACCAGCTCGCCCTTCGGCCCCGGCGCCAGCAGCCCCTCGARCAGGTCGAGCTCGATCCAGGATTCGGGGATGCCGACGGATTTGTGCACGTCCAGCGTTTCCGGCTGGCCGCCATTGCCGCGGGACWGGGTGGTCTCCGCCCCCGCCGCGCCGCTCCAGAGCGCGGCGGCGACCAGGCCGGCGGTGAGGATCTTGCGCATCGAATCGTCCTTCCTTCCGAGACCGGAAGGCGTGCCATCATGTGGAAATAATTTCAACAACACGACAGTATCGTAATTCTTCTCACCCCTATCACTTCATCGTCATCCCCGCGAAAGCGGGGATCTCCCGCCGATCCCGACGAGATCCCGGGTCTGCAGCGCAGCACTTCGTGCCGCGCAGCGCCCGGGATGACGATTCTAGTTTGTGAGGTTCAGCCCGCCACGAACCCGGTAATCGCGGCCCGCAGTGCCTCCGGCTCGTCGACCCGGATCGAATGGCTGCTGTCCTCGAAGATGCGCAGGGTCGAGCCCGGGATCAGGCGGTGGATCTCCTCGGAGAATTCCGGCGGGCAGATCCAGTCGTGCCGTCCGGCCAGGATCAGCGTCGGCGCGGTGATCCGCGCCAGCTCCGGCCGCAGATCGAGCCGGCGCAGGAAGCCGTCGGGGCCGAAGGCGCGATTGATCGCATCCGGCGAATGGATCGCCCGGCCGCGCGTCGCCGCGSCCGCCGCCGGGTCGTAGCGGCGGGAATAGAGCGGCCCCATTGCCTGGTAATAGGCCTCCAGCTCGGCCTCGCTGCGGAAGCTGCCGGCCCAGAGCCTGTCGCAGGCCGCGATCTGCCCGTCAGTGCCGCGCTCCCGCACGATCTCTTGCGCCCGCGCGATGAAGCCGGCATGCGCGGCGGTGACGATCAGCACCAGATGCGACACCGCCTCCGGATAGCGCGCGGCATGCGCCATCGCCACCATGCCGCCATAGCTGGTGCCGATGCTGGCGATCGGGCCGAGGCCGAGATGGCGGCGCAGCGCCTCCATGTCCTCGACATTCTCGTCCAGCGTGTAGCGCGCCGGGTCGCCGCGGGCGGAGCGGCCCTGGCCGCGATGGTCGAAATAGACCAGCTGCATGTGCTGGCTCAGCGGGCTCAGGCTCGGCTTGAAGCCGCTGTGGTCCGAGCCCGGGCCGCCATGGATCAGGAAGCCGGCCGGCCGCTCGCGCATCGCGCCGCCGTCCGGCACCAGCCCGGCGCCGTCGATGTCGAACCAGATCTCGGTGTCGCGGAGCTTCGCGCGCATCTCGTCCCCTCGAAAATCAGATCCCGGCGTGGACTGTCACCCCGGCGGCCAGGCGCCGCAGGTCCAGCCGGGCCTGCCGGCGCCGCTCCTCGGCCTCGGCCAGCCCAACCGGCACGAAACGCAGCACGTCGCCCGGGCGCAGCTGGCCCAGCACCGGCAGGTCGGATTCGATCACCTGGGCGATGCGGGGATAGCCGCCGGTACTCTGGGCGTCGGCCATCAGCACGATCGGCTTGCCCTCGGGCGGCACCTGCACCGTGCCGGTCGTCACCGCCTCGGACAGCAGGTCGTGGGGGTAGGACAGGCTCAGCACCGGCCCGTCCAGCCGGTAGCCCATGCGGTCGGAGCGCGGGCTGACGGTGAAGCGCTCATTGTGGAAGGCGGCCAGGCTGTCGGGATCGAAGGCGGTCGCCTGCAGCCCCGGCAGCACCCGGACATGCGGCGACTGCCGCAGCGACGGGTCGAGATCGGCGGCGGCGGACCAGCCGGTGGTGGCGAAGGGCCGGTCGCCGCGCTCCGCCGCCAGCAGCTTGGCCAGGCGCTGGCCCAAAACCGTCGGCACGCCGGCCATCAGCCGGTCGCCCGCCTTCAGCGCCCGGCCCTCGAACCCGCCGAGCCCGGCGCGCAGATAGGTTGAGCGGCTGCCCAGCACCGGCGCCACGGCGATGCCGCCGGCCACCGCCAGATAGCTGCGGCAGCCGATATTGGTCGGGGTGAAGCGCAGCTCCGCCCCCGCCGGCACCAGCACCGGCCGGCGCGGCGGCACTGCCTCACCGGCCACCGTTCCGCGCATGCCGCCGCCGGCCAGCGCGATCAGCGTCTCGGCCTCGAAGCGCAGCACCGCGCCCATCAGCGTCATCTCGAGCGTGGCGGCGCCAGGATCGTTGCCGGCCAGGATATTGGCGACGGCGTGCGACCGCCGGTCCATCGCGCCGCCCACCACCACGCCATGGCGGCGATGGCCGAAGCGGCCGAGATCCTGCACCGTCGACAGCAGGCCGGGCTCGAGTACGGCAACGGTCACTTGGCGTCTCCGGCCAAAGCCTTGAACTCTTCCACCGTGATCGGGCGGAAGCGGATGCGGTCGCCGGCCGCCAACAGGCAGGGCGGGTCCTCGGCCGGCAGGAACAGCGCCAGCGGCGTGCGGCCGATCAGGTTCCAGCCGCCCGGGGATTCAACCGGGTAGATCCCGGTCTGCGGCCCGCCGATCGCGACCGTCCCGGCCGGGATCTTCAACCGCGGCGACGCGCGGCGCGGCGTCGCCAGCCGCTCCGCCAGCCCGCCGAGGAACGGGAAGCCGGGGCTGAAGCCGATCATGTGCACCCGGTACTCGGCGCTGGAGTGAAGGGCGATAACCTCCTCTTCGGTCAGGCCGTGATGCTGCGCCAGCTCGGCCAGGTCCGGGCCGAAGGCGCCGCCATAGGCGACCGGGATCTCGACCAGCCGGGGTTCCCCCAGCGCCGCCGGGTCGAGGCCGGACAACCGCGCCTCCAGCAGCCGCTGCACCGTGGCCGCCGGCGGTTCGTCACGGTCGCGCGGCACGGCGTCGGGGTCGAAGAACACGGCCAGCGTGGCGAAGCCGGGCGAGGCCTCGACGAAGCCGGGGAACGGGTCGCGCTCCAGCGACATCGCCAAGGCGTGGATGGCGTCGGCGATCACCGGATCGATGGTCTCGCCGAAGCGCACCACCATCGCGGTCTCGGTCATCACGGCGATCGACGCAGCGGTCACGGGTTTCTCCTCGAATCCGGCCGTAAGCCATAGCGCGGCGGCGGCGCGGGCGGAAGCCGCGGCGGGCCGGCGCCTTGTTTCGCCATGATCGTCGGATAGGCAGGGATGGTGACTCGACGCGAAGGGGGACCCATGACTCGCCGATCGTTCCGCCTGCTGGCCACCCTGGCGCTGATCGCCGTGCTGACCGGTCCGGCCTGGGCGCAGGACCCGCCGACCAAGCCGGTCCGCGACCTGCTCGGCCTGCTGCCGATGCCCGCGATCGACGCCGCCCCGGTCCTCTATCTCGACCTCGCGGCCATCCGCGCCACCGGCACGGCCGACTGGCGGACGGATCGGGGCCTCGTAACCCTGCCAGACCAGCTGCGCCTCCCGGTCGAGATGGATGTGCGGGAGCCGGGAGGATTCGCCGCCCATGCTGGGTTCGGGCCGGACCAGATCGACCAGGTCGCCGTCTACGAGACGGGGCGCGGCCCGGCCTCCACGGCGATGCGCCTGCACGATGCCGACCGGAATGCCCTCCTTCGGACCTGGACCCAGCAGGGCTATGCCGAGAGCGATGCCGGGGATGCCAAGGTTTGGATCCGTGGCAGGCCCGGAAGGATCGAGATCATGGGCCGTGATCCCTCGGATCCCTTCAAGACCACGCTCGGTGTTTCGGCCGTCCTTGGCCTCGACGGCTCGACGTTGCTTATGGCAGGGCTTCCCCTGGACCTAGTGACGATGAAAGCCTCGACGACACTCTACGCCGGCGCGGCCTCCCGGGCCGATCTCCGGCGCCTGCTGGACGCGCTGGATCGGACGCTGGCGCCGCAGGAGGCGGTGACGCAGCTGCTGTGGGCGCCGCTACCCGACGCCGCYGGTGATGCCGGCGTCGAGTCGGCCATGGGCACCATGCTCGGGCCCGTCCCCGCCACCCCCGAGGCGCTGAAGGAGGCGATGGGTGGTGCGACGGGCATCCTCTCCTATCCGTCGCTGCTGCTCGGCGAGGTCCGGGCTGCGGGCCAGGCGCCTGCGGGAATCCTGGCGGTGCTGTTCGCCGACTGCGCGATCGCCGATGGCGCCGGCCGCATCGCCGCGGCGAAATGGGAGGCGGCGGCAAAGGATTCAGGCAACCGGGCGTCGGGCCCCCTCGGCCGGATGACGGCCGCATGGAGCTCGGTGCCGGTCGATGGCGGCTGCGTTCTGCTCGGCCGGGCGGCCGGCCACGATCCGGCCCGGTCGGCCTTTGTCGACATCTACGCGCTGTTCATGTCCCGGAGCCTGTCGCCGCTCTATGTCGGGCGGCCGGCGCAGCGCTGATCCCGCAGCGCTCTTGATCGCAGCGCCGCGGCGGTGAAGATAGGGGCGCGCCACATCGTCGGCGCCCCTCGCGACCCAGGAGACCCCGCGTGACCGATCCGGCCCTGTTGTCGGCAGCCGAGCTGTCGAGCCTCTACGCCGCCCGCGACCTGTCCCCGGTCGAGGCGACGCAGGCCAGCCTCGCCCGGATCGAGCGGCTGAACCCGCAGCTCAACGCTTTCTGCGGCGTCCATGGCGAGGACGCCTTGGCCTCGGCCCGGCAGTCCGAGGCGCGCTGGCGCGAGGGCCGGCCGCTGAGCCCGATCGACGGCGTGCCGACCTCGGTCAAGGACCTGGTCCTGACCCGCGGCTGGCCGACCCTGCGCGGGTCGAAGACGGTCGACCCGGCCGGCCCGTGGGACCAGGACGCGCCGTCGGTGGCGCGGCTGCGCGAGGCCGGGGCGGTGCTGGTCGGCCGCACCACCACGCCGGAATTCGGCTGGAAGGGCGTCACCGATTCGACGCTGACCGGCATCACCCGCAACCCCTGGGACCCGACCAAGACGCCCGGCGGCTCCTCCGGCGGCGCGGCGGTGGCGGCGGCCACCGGCATGGCGGCGCTGAACATCGGCAGCGACGGTGGCGGGTCGATCCGCATCCCGGCCGGCTTCACCGGCATCTTCGGGCTGAAACCCAGCTTCGGCCGGGTGCCGGCCTATCCGCTCAGCCCGTTCGGCACGGTCTCGCATCTCGGCCCGATGACCCGCACGGTGCGCGACGCGGCGCTGATGCTGTCGGCGATGGCCCGGCCCGACCCGCGCGACTGGACCGCCCTGCCCTTCCCGGTGACCGATTTCACCGCGGGGCTGGAGGACGGCGTCCGCGGCCTGCGCATCGCCTTCGCCCCGACCCTGGACAACGCGCCGGTCGACCCCGAGGTGGCGGCGTCGGTGGCGAAGGCGGTCGAGGTCTTCGCCGGCCTCGGCGCCCGGGTCGAAACGGTGAGGCTGGACCTGCCCGACACCGGCCCGATCTTCCGCGCCCATTGGTTCGTCGGCGCGGCGACGCTGCTGTCCTCGATCCCCGCGGAGAAGCACGGCCTGATCGACCCCGGCCTGCGCGCCGTGGCGGCCGAGGGCGCGGCGATCCCGCTGCTCGACTACACCAGGGCGACGCTGGCGCGCGGCCGGCTGGGCGTGAAGATGAACCAGTTCCACCAGGACTGGGACCTGCTGCTGATGCCGACCCTGCCGATCCCCGCCTTCGATGCCGGGCAGGCCCTGCCGATGGCGCCGGACGGCTCCTATTGGGCGAACTGGACGCCCTTCAGCTACCCGTTCAACCTGACGCAGCAGCCGGCGGCCAGCGTGCCCTGCGGCCTGACCGCGTCGGGCCTGCCGATCGGCCTGCAGATCGTCGGCCCGATGTTCCAGGATGCGCTGGTGCTGCGCGCCGCCCGCGCCTTCGAGGCGCTGCACCCGGCGCCGCTGCCGCCGCTGGCCCGCCCATGACCGCCTGATGGTGACCGAGACCAAGCCCTTCTGGCGCCGCAAGCGCCTGGACGAGATGACCCGCAAGGAGTGGGAGTCGCTGTGCGACGGCTGCGGCCGCTGCTGCCTGCACAAGCTGCGCGACGCCGACGAGCCGCCGGACACGCCCAACGTCGACTACACCGACATCGCCTGCAAGTTGCTGGATACCCACAGCTGCCGCTGCACGAACTACCCGACCCGCCGGCGCTACGTGCCGGACTGCGTGCAACTGACGCCGAAGAATGTCGACCATCTCGGCTGGATGCCGTCGACCTGCGCCTACCGTCTGCTGTCCGAGGGCCATGACCTGTACTGGTGGCACCCGTTGGTCTCCGGCGACCCGGAGACGGTGCACATCGCCGGCATCAGCGTGCGCGACAAGGTGGTCTCCGAGACCGAGGTCGAGGAGGACGAGTACGAGGACCATATCGTCGAGTGGCCGGCCTGAACGGCCGGCGGGTCGAGTGGCCGGCCTGATCCGCGGCGTCACGGAATGTCCTTGGCCGGCAGCACCGGCTTGGGCAGCGGAACCAGATCGACCGATTTGGACTGGCCGCCGAGGAATTCCGGGTCGAGCAGCCCGCCGCCCGACGGGTCGCCGCCCGGCGGCGCGCCCGTGTTCACGACCCCCATCACGCCAGCATGCGACGGGCTGCCGAAGAGCTGCGCCCGGCCGCCCTGCGGGTGGCCCTTCTCGATCTCCGCCTGCGCCGCGGACACCCGGCCGGCCAGGTCCCGCGAATAGGGCAGCAGATAGGCCCTGGGCACGCCGCTCGGCAGGTTGGCGTCGTCCAGCTCCTCCAGCCAGAGATGGATGGCGCCGGGCTCGCCGCGCGCCGGGTTCGGCTCCAGCACCCGGGTCCACAGCACCTGGAAGCGGTCCGGCACCGCCACCGGCGCCGACCAGCCGAGCAGCCCCTGGGTGGCGAAGAACACCACGACGTAGACCGCGCTGGCGGCCAGGATCGCCGCGATCTTGACCAGCCGCCGGACCGGCAGCCAGGTCAGCACCGCGAGCAGCAGCACGCTCAGCACCACATAGGCCAGGGACAGGCCGAGTACGGCGGTCTGCAGCGACATCATCCAGCATTCCGCTTGTTGTTGTGGAAGGTCTGGAGAATGGATCTCTGGACGTGGCTGGTCTCGGTAACCTGGCCCGTCGCATCCAGGGTGAAGCGCATGGCGGTCTTCTCCTCCCCGCCCTGGTCGAGTTCGACGGTGTCCTTGGCGACGATCGTCACGATCGGATTGAGCTTCTGGACCGTCACCGTCACCGGCACGGTCTGGCTGGTCAGCGCGGTGAAGTGGTAGACGTTCACCGTATATTCGCCGGCCACGATGCCGCGGATGGTGACCAGCTCCTGCCGGGTCGACGTCAGCACCTTCCGCCCGTTCACCAGGACGAAGTCGTTGAGGCCGCCGCGGTCGTCCCGGTCCAGCACCATGAAGCCGGCCTCGCGCCGGCGAAACCAGACGACGTTGCCGAGCGGATCCTGGACGAAGATGTCGAAATCGTCGGGGTGGTTGTCCGGCCAGTCCAGGCTGATCAGGAACTCGGCCTTGCTGTCGACCTTCCCCTCCTTGGCCTCGGGCGCGACGATCAGCAGCGCGACGAAGAACAGGAAGGCCAGGATCTGCAGCGCCTTGAACAGCACCACGCTGAACGGGTCGAAGGCCTCGTCGCGCGGCAGCAGGTCGAAGTCGTCGATCATTCGGCGGGCGCCCGGCTGTCCAGCGCCGAGACGACATGCACCTCGGTCAGGTCGACCGCGAAGGCGAAGATCTTCGCCGTGGCGCCGTCCAGCAGCGAGTACTGGATCTTGAGCAGGACCGACCCCGCCAGCCCGACCAGCGTGGTGTACATGGCCACCGCCATGCCGTCGCTCATCAGCGACATCGACGACCGCACTGCCTCGCGATTCTCGGTGTCCAGCCCGGCGATCGGCGCCAGCATCATGATGAAGCCGATGATGGTGCCCAGCAGGCCGAGCTTCATCAGCGTGTCGCTGGCGAAGGCGCCGAAGGCGTTCGATCCGCGCAACCGGCTGGCGAGGACGCGCAGCAGCAGCGTCTGGTCGAGCCGCTCGCCGCCCTGCAGCGCGGCCTTGGTGGCGAGGTCGCGGATATGGCCGGAGACGAGGCCGGGCGGCAGGCCACCCTCGGCCAGGACCCGGCGGCCGTTCCCGACCACGGCCTGCGCCGCCTTCACCGCCGCATCGCCTTCCCGCGAGATCGCGAGGACGCGCCACAGGCAATGCAGGCTGCTGGCGACGTAGAGCACCGAGATGATCAGCGAGATATGGGTCGGGTCGCTGGCCACCATCCGGCCGATCAGGCCGAAATACCACAGCAGGACGACGGCAAAGAGGCTGACGCCGGTGAAGATCAGCCACGGCAGCAGCGGATCGCCCCCGGGCAGATCGACTCTACGCTGGCTCATGCAGGGGCTCCGGCGGCAGGGGATCGACCGTCCGAAGCCTATCGGCGAGGCAGGGCAAAGGCCTGGGCACCGGTCCCGAACCGGCTTGGGCATAATGCCCGAGTTGCGTCGCCGGCCGGCCCGTCATGGCCTCCGCGCTTGCCAGCCCGGGGCGCCGGCGACCAGTATCGGCAAGATCCCTTCGTTCGGGGGGCGACCTATGAACCTATTCGTTCATCTCGTCTTGCGTCTTGCCGGCGTCGTCCTGCTCTGCCTGGCCTGCGCCGTCGGCTGGGTGCTGGTCGACACGCACCGCGCCATCGAGACCGAGGCCGCGGCTTCCGCCGACCGGGTCGCCAGCACCCTCGAGGCGCTGTACTGGCGTGAGCTGCTGTGGCGCGGCGGGCTCAGCCGCGAGCATCTGGTGCCGATCCCGGCCTGGGAAACCATGGCCACCATGAAAGTGATCGCGCCCGGTGTCTGCGTCACCTTCTCCCCCGGCAGCGAGCCGCCGCGCGGCCTGTGCAGCCAGCTGGAGACGATCGGCGATCCGGCGCCTGCCTGGTTCCGGGCCGTCTACGACCAGGTCTTCGGCGCTTATGCCCGGGTCGAACGCCCCCTGTCCGCGCGGCAGCCCCTGGCCGGCGTGGTCACGGCCGAGCCGGACCGCGGCGCCGCGATCCGCCAGGCCTGGCACCAGATCGATGTCGTGCTCAGCGTCGCGGCGCTGCTCGCCGCCGGCATCGGCATCCTGGCCGCCGCGCTGATCGGGCAGTCGCTGCTGCCCGCCCGCACCATCGTCGCCGGCCTGCAGCGCCTGGGGCGAGGCGACTACAGCTACCGCCTGCCCGGCTACCGCACGGCGGAGTTCGACCAGATCTCCCGGGCCGTCAACGACCTGACCGCCCGCCTGGCCGAGACCACGGCGCAGCGGATGGCGCTGACCAACCGCCTGTTCCAGGTGCAGGAGGAGGAGCGCCGGGCTCTGGCCCGCGACCTGCACGACGAGTTCGGCCAGTGCCTCGCCGCGGTCGGCGCCCTGGCCACGGTGATCGAGCTGGAGGCGGCGGACCGCCCCGACCTCGCCAAGGATGCACGTTCGATCCGAGAGACCAGCAAGCGGATGTCGGCGACGCTGCGCGGCGCCCTGGCCCGGCTGCGGTCGCAGGAGGTCGAGGAGCTCGGCCTGGAGGCCAGCCTGGCCCAGCTCGTCGCCGGGTGGAACGCCCAGAAGGACCGGCAGGCGGCCTTCCATCTCGACATCGTCGGCAGCCTCGCCGGGGTGCCGGAGGCGACCGGCCTCAGCATCTACCGCATCGCCCAGGAATGCCTGACCAACGCCGCCCGCCACGGCAAGCCGCGCGACGTCCGGCTGCAGGTGGAGCGCGTCGATGCGGAGGGCCGCGACGCCGTGGCCGTGAGCGTCGAGGATGATGGCGGCGGCACCCTGTCCCGGCTGGGCTGGGCCCCGGGCTACGGCATTCTCGGCATCCGCGAGCGGGTGACGGCGCTGGGCGGCAGCCTGTCGATCAGCCAGGCGCGCTGGGGCGTGCGCGTCGCCGCCCTGATCCCGCTGCTGCCCGCCCGCGAGGCGCCGGCCGCGGCATGACCGAGCTGACCATCCTGCTGGTCGACGACCACCCGGTGGTGCGGGAGGGCTATCGCCGGCTGCTGGAGCGCATACCGGGCTACAAGGTTGTGGCCGAGGCCCATGACGCCGCGTCCGCCTACCAGGCCTATCAGAAGACGAAGCCCGACGTGGTGGTGATGGACCTCTCGCTGCCCGGCATCGGCGGGATCGAGGCGCTGCGGCACATCCGGCAATGGGATCGCGCCGCGCGCATCCTGATCTTCACCATGCACAGCGGCGCCGGCTTCGCCCTGAAGGCGTTCGAGGCGGGCGCCGCCGGCTACGTCACCAAGGGCAGCGACGCCGCCGAGCTGGTCAGCTCCATCGCGGTCGTCGCCCGGGGCGGCCGTGCCATGAGCGACGACGTGGCCCAGGAGATCGCCGCCGAGCGCCTGGCCCGGCCGAATTCCCCGCTGGACGAGCTCAGCCCGCGCGAGACCGAGATCCTGCGCCTCGTCGCCTCGGGCTGGTCGGATGAGGAGGTCGCGGCCTCGCTGCATCTCAGCCTGAAGACGGTTCGCAACTACCACTATCAGATCAAGGCCAAGGTCGGCGCCCGCACCGACGCCCATCTGGTGTGGCTCGCCATCGGCATGGGCCTGGTTCAGGCGGAGCCGCCATCGGGCCTCGGCACGGCGGGCCCGCCCCGATAGCCCTTTCTTCGGCCGCGAGGGCCGTCCGGCGCGGGGCGGAGCTGCGGGTTCAGCCGCCGCTCGACCCAGCTGCAGGCCAAGGTCAGGAGCCCGACCAGGACGATGTAGATCAGCGCCGCGCCGATCAGCGGCTCGTAGACGCGGAAGCTCCGGCTGCGGAGGGTGTTGGCGGTGCCCAGCACGTCGAAGACGGTGATGGTCGAGGCCAGGACGGTGGATTTCAGCAGCAGCACCGCCTCGTTCGCCAGCGCCGGCAGGCACAGCCCGATCGCCCGCGGCAGCACGATCCGGCGGAACGCCTGGCCGCGCGTCATGCCGAAGGCGCGGGCGGCCTCGACCTCCCCCTCCGGCACGCCGCGGATGGCGCCGCGGAACAGCTCGGCGACATAGGCGGTCTCGTTCAGCGACAGGGCGACCAAAGCGTACCAGAAGGCGTCGCGCAGATAGGGCGCCGCCCAGCCGTGCCGCATCCAGCTGGCCGGCACCAGATGGCCGAAGCCGTAATAGAGGATGTAGATCTGGACCAAGAGCGGCGTGCCGCGGATCACCAGCGAATAGCTGCGCACCGCCCAACGCAGCGGCTTCGGTCCCCAGGCCATCGCCAGGCCGAGCGGGATGCCGAGCAGCAGGCTGGCGGCGGCGCTGAGGCCGAACAGCGCCAGCGTCACCGGGATCGCCGCCAGCAGCGCCGGCATCACCTGGTCGAACAGGAAGGGCAGCGAGATCATGCCGGCTTCCGCAACCCGCGGCTGGCCCGGCGCTCCAACACATCAAGGAGGAGCAGGGAGACGAGGCTGAGGAGCAGGAAGGCGCCGGCGGCGACGGTGTAGAAGAACAGGTAGTGCTTGGTCGCCGCCGCGGCCAGGCTGCTGGCCTTGAGGATGTCGGCGAAGGCGCCGAGCACGCTGACCAGCGCGGAATCCTTGGTGGCGTTGAGCCAGATGTTGCCCATCGCCGGCAGGGCGTGGCGCAGCGCCAAAGGCAGGCCGATGCGCCGCAGCACCAGCCAGCGCCCCATGCCGACGGCGCGCGCCGCCTCGAGCTGCCCCAGCGGCACCGCCTGGAAGCCGGCGCGCAGCGCCTCGGTCATATAGGCGCCCTGGATGAAGCCGAGCGCCGTCACCGCCACGACGAAGGGGTCGAGCTCGACCGCATCGCCGGCGAAGCCGAGCGCCTGCAGCGTCGAGGCCAGCAGGGCGGTCCCGGCGAAGAAGGCGATCAGCAGCAGCAGCAGCTCCGGCAGCGCCCGGATCGTCGCCGTGTAGAGCCCGCCGAGCAGGCGCGGCACCCGGCCGCGCGCCAGCTTCAGCCTGGCGCCGGCAAGCCCGAACAGCAGCGCCAGCGCATAGGAGCAGGCCGAGATCTCGACGGTCAGCACAAAGGCATCGAGCAGCTGCCCGCCGTAGCCCCCGTCCCCGAAGGACAGGAGCGACAGCAGCGACGGGTCGGCAGTCACGAGAGTCTCACTGCGGCTTGGTGATGGCCTCCGACAGGCCCGGGTACTTGGCGGTGATCGCGTCCCATTCGCCGCTCTGCACCACCGCGCGGATGGCGCCGGAGACGGTCTCGCGCAGGGCGTCGTCGCCCTTGCGCAGGCCGCCGCCGACGCCCTCGCCCAGCACCGGATCGGCCGGGCAGATCGACTTCACCTCGAAATCCGCGCCATCGGCGGAAGCGAGGAAGTGGCCGAGCGTGCCCTTGCTCTCCTGGACATAGTCGACCCGGCCGGCCGTCAGATCGGCCAGGGCGTTGTCGAGCTTGTCGTAGGTCTTGATCTCGGCCTTGCCGGTGAAGCGGGCCTCGACGAAGGCGGAATGGTTGGTCCCGGCCTGCACCCCGATCACCTTGCCGGAGAAGCTGTCCGGCTGGGCGCAATCCACCTTCGTCGCATCCTCCTTCGGCCCGATGAACAGGGTCTCGCTGCCGTGATAGGGCGCGGTGAAGTCGATGACCTGGCGCCGCTCGGCGGTGATCGTCATCGACGACCAGATCAGGTCGATGCGGTTCTGCTGCAGCGACGGGATCAGCCCGTCCCAGGCGATCTCGGTGATCGGGCAGTCGGCGCCGAGCTGGCGGCAGACGGCGCCCAGCAGGTCGATCTCCCAGCCCACCCATTTGCCGTCCGGCCCCTTCGAGAAGAAGGGCGGGTAGGATTCGGCGTCGAGGCCGATCCTGATCGTCGACTGGGCGTGGGCGGAGCCGCCCCACAGCAGGGCGGCGGCGATGGCGGCCGAAAAGATCTGTCCGAAGCGTGGCATCAGAGGTCCTGGGATTGTGAGGGAGTTCGGCGTCTCGATGCCCTGGCAATCACACCTCAGACAAAGAACATGACGTTGATGTTATTGACGCCATTTGACCGAATTTGCGTTGCAGTAATATAAGTCCGACGATATGGCAAGGCCCTCGGCTCCGGGCCGGCACGGAAGGATTCGACATGTCAGGACTCGGCGTGACGCTGCTGGATGGCGGCATGGGGCGGCAGCTCGCCCGCATGGGAGCGCCGTTCCGGCAGCCGGAATGGTCGGCGCTGGCGCTGATCGATGCACCGGAAACGGTGCAGGCGGCGCACCAGGCCTTCATCGTCGCCGGGGCCGAGGTGATCACCACCAACAGCTACGCGCTGGTGCCCTTCCACATCGGCGAGGACCGTTTTGCCGCACGCGGGCTGGAGCTGGCGGATCTGTCCGGCCGGCTGGCGCGCCGGGCTGCGGCGTCGGCCGCCACGCATGTACGGGTGGCGGGATCGCTGCCGCCGCTGTTCGGATCGTACCGCCCCGACCTGTTCGAGCCGGAGCGCGCGCCGGAGATCGCCCGGATCCTGGTCGACGGGCTGGCGCCGCATGTCGACCTCTGGCTGGCCGAGACCCAGAGCTCGATCCGCGAGGTCGCCGCGGCTGCCGCCGCCGTCGCCGGGCACGGCAAGCCGCTGTGGATCTCCTACACCATCGAGGACGAACAACCCGAGCCCGGCATGCCGCGGCTGCGCTCCGGCGAGCCGGTGGTTGAGGCGGTGCGGGCGGCGCTCGATCTCGGCGCCGAGGCCGTGCTGTTCAACTGCAGCCAGCCCGAGGCGATGGGCGATGCCGTCGCTGTTGCCGCGAGGGTGATCGGCGCGGCGGAGTCGCCGGCCCGGATCGGCGTCTACGCCAACGCCTTCCCGCCGCAATCGGAGGACGCCGCCGCCAATGAGGGCCTGTCGGAGCTGCGGGCCGATCTGGATCCCGACAGCTATCTCGGCTGGATCCGGCGCTGGGTCGGCCTCGGCGCCTCGCTGGTCGGCGGCTGCTGCGGCATCGGCCCGGAGCACATCGCCCGCATCCGCGCCGCCCTGCCGGAGCTCACTGCGTAGGTTGGGTTCGCCGATCGATTCATTCTTGTTCGACATATTGACGTCCCACGCTTCCTGCGCTACGACTGACATGTCAGATCGATATCACTGCCCGCACAGACCGAGTGCGGCGGACGACAGGGAGATGGGCGTGGCCCAGCCAGGCGAGCGTTTCGGCCTTTCCGCGGCGTTGACCGTTCCCTTCCGGCCGGACGGGCATGTCGATTTTCCGCGCTTCGTCGCGCATGTGCGCTGGTGCCTGGCGCAGGGCTGCCGCACCGTCACCGCCTTCGGCACCACCGGCGAAGGCGCCGCCTTCTCGCTGTCCGAGCGCGAGCGGGTGCTGGGCGCGCTGGCCGGCGCCGGCATCGAGGGGCGCCAGCTGGTCGGCGGCATCGCTGCCTCCGCGGCCGAGGACGCCGTGGCGCAGGCGCGGATGGCGCTGGATTTCGGCGCCGACGCGCTGCTGCTGCCGCCGCCCTTCTACTTCAAGGGTGTCGGCGATGACGGCCTGTTCGCCTGGTTCGCCCGGGTGTTCGAGCAGCTCGGCGCCGCCGCCCGCGACGTGATCCTCTATCACATCCCCAGCGTCACCCAGGTGCCGCTCTCGGTCGAGCTGATCGGCCGGCTGCGTGCCGCCTTCCCGGAGGTGATCCGCGGCGTCAAGGACTCCTCCGGCAGCTGGGACTACGCCCAGGCCCTGCTGGCGCAGCATCGCGACCTGGCGATCCTGATCGGCGACGAGCGCTGCCTCGCCGCCGCCGTCCGGCTCGGCGGCCAGGGCGCCATCTCCGGCATCGCCAACATCTACCCCGAGGCGATGCTGCCGCTGGTGCAGGAGGGCCGCGAGGACGACCGCATCCACCGCCTGGTCGCGGCGCTGCTGGCCTATCCGGTGATCCCGGCGGTCAAGGCGCTGGTGGCGCATCGCACCGGCGACCCCACCTGGCTCGCCACCCGCGCGCCGCTGCAGCCGCTGTCGCGGGCCGAGGCGGCGCGGCTCGGCGCCGTGGCGGACAGCCTGTTCACGGCGATGGCGGCGACCGGATGAGCGAAGGCGAACCGCTGAAGCTGCGCGAGAAGGCCTATGACAGCTTCACCCAGCACCTCCTGGCCAACAACCTGCACGCCGGGCAGTTCATCTCCCAGCGCGAGCTGGTGGCGCTGACCCAGATGCCGCTCGGCGCCATCCGCGAGCTGGTGCCGCGGCTGGAGGCCGAAGGGCTGATCAAGACCGTGCCGCAGCGCGGCATGCAGATCATGCACATCGACCTGACCATGATCCGCGACGCCTACCAGTTCCGGCTGTTCCTGGAGAAGGAGGCGACCGCCGCCTTCGCCCGCTCGGTGACCGATGGCGGCCTGGCGGTGCTGCGGGCGCAGCACGAGGAAATCATCGCCCGGGTCGAACGCGAAGGCCCGACCCAGCAGGTGATCGACGACGCCCAGGCCACCGACTGGGGCCTGCACGACATCATCATCGACGCGCTGGGCAACGAGATCATCTCCAAGACCTATCGCGTCAACTCGATCAAGATCCGCCTGATCCGGCGCGAGCTGACCGGCATCGCCGGGCTGGTCGTGCCGGTGATGCAGGAGCATCTCGGCATCATCGACGCGATCGCGAGCCGGGATCCGGTCCGCGCCGCCGAGGCGATGACGGCGCATATCGCCAACGCCCGCAACCGCGCCCTCGGGCTATAACGCAAATCGGCCGGGCTCAGCCCGGATCAAGCAATCAAGGGGAGGAACATCATGGCATCCATACTGAATCTGAGCCGCCGCTCGCTGCTGGCCGGCACCGCGGCCGCTGCCGCGGCCAGCGCCCTGCCCCGCGTGGCCTGGGCCGCTCCGGACTGGAAGAAATACGCCGGCACCCATATCGAGGTGAACCTGGTCAAGAGCCCGCGCAGCGAGACCATCGCCCGGAACCTGAAGGAATTCACCGACCTGACCGGCATCGATGTCGGGCTGGAGCAGACACCGGAGCAGCAGCAGCGGCAGAAGGCGGTGATCGAGTTCAACAGCGGCGCGCCGAGCTTCGACGTCATCCATCTCAGCTACCATGTGCAGAAGCGGATGTTCGAGAAGGGCGGCTGGCTGGCCGACCTGCGGCCGTTCCTGGCCGACCCGGCCCTCGCCGACCCGAACCTCAGCCTCTCCGACTTCTCCAGCGCCGGCCTGGCCTACGCCACCGCCGACAATGGCGCGGTCGGCAGCCTGCCGCTCAGCGTCGATTACTGGATCATCTACTGGAACAAGGAGCTGTTCGCGGCCAAGGGGCTGAAATACCCGACCAGCTTCGAGGAGCTGGTGTCGGCCGCCGAGGCGCTGACCGACCCGGCCGCCGGCACCTTCGGCTTCGTCGCCCGCGGCATGAAGAACGCCAATGTCCCGGTCTGGACCTCGTTCATGCTCGGCAACGGCGTCGCCCCGCTCGCTGACGACCGCAGCCTGGCCACCACCTCCGAGGGCGCGGTCGAGGCGGCGAAGCTGTACCAGCGCCTGCTGACCAAGGCGGCCCCTCCCGGCGTCGCCGGCTTCAACTGGAACGAATGCCAGTCGGCCTTCCTGCAGGGCAAGGTCGGCATGTGGCTGGACGGCGTCGGCTTCGCCAAGCCGCTGGAGGACCCGAAGCTGTCGCGCGTGGTCGGCAAGACCGGCTACGGCGTCATGCCCAAGGGTCCGAAGGACCAGGCCTCCGCCACCTTCGGCGACGGCATCGGCGTGGCCGCGGCCAGCGAGAACAAGGAGGCCGCCTTCCTGTTCTGCCAATGGGCGGTGTCGCGCACGGTGCAGGCCGACCTGCTGCAGAGCGGCTCGGGCGTGCCGTTCCGCACCTCGATCCTGGACGACGCCGAGGTGCGCAAGGGCGTGACCCTGCCGGCCGACTGGATCGACGCCGTCGTCGGCTCGTCCAAGGTCAGCAAGCTCGGCCTGCCGGTGATCGTGCCGGTGACCGAGTTCCGCGACATCTTCGGCATCGCCCTGACCAACATCGCCGGCGGGGCCGACCCGGCGGCCGAGCTGGCCAAGGCGACCGAGCAGTTCAAGCCGATCCTGGCCAAGAGCGAGGCCTGAGGCGATGACCGCCGCTGACGCCGGGGTGGGACGGAGACAACGCGCGCGGGCGCGGCGGCCGAACGCCGTCGCGCCGACCCTGCGCACCTACCTGCCCTTCATCCTGCCGGCGGTGCTGGTGGTCGGGGCGGTGATCGTCTTCCCCTGGGCCTTCACCGGCTGGGTCAGCCTGCATGATTGGCAGGCCACCGGCGCCGGCGGCTTCATCGGCCTCGACAACTACGCCCGGCTGTTCACCGACGCCCGCTTCGGCGAGGCGGTGTGGCACACGCTGCTCTACACCGTGCTCTCCGTGCTGCTGCCGCTGGTCCTCGGGCTGGCGGCGGCGCTGGTGTTCAACGAACGCTTCCCGCTGCGCGGCCTGGCGCGGGGCATCATCATCATGCCGATGATGGCGACCCCGGTCGCCATCGCCCTGGTCTGGACCATGATGTTCCACCCCCAGCTCGGCGTGCTGAACTACCTGCTCAGCCTGGTCGGGCTGCCGCCCTCGCTCTGGGTGTTCGACCAGGCCACGGTGATCCCGTCGCTGGTGCTGGTCGAGACCTGGCAATGGACGCCGCTGGTCATGCTGATCGTGCTCGGCGGCTTGTCGGCGTTGCCGACGGAACCGTATGAGAGCGCCCAGATCGACGGCGCCAGCTGGCTGCAGCAGTTCCGCTACCTGACCCTGCCGATGATCTCGCCCTTCCTGATGGTGGCGGTGATCATCCGCTCGATCGATGCGTTGAAGAGCTTCGACATCATCTACGCCATCACCCAGGGCGGCCCGGGCACGGCGTCGGAGACGATCAACATCTACCTCTACACCCAGGCCTTCAGCTTCTACGACATCGGCTACGGCTCGGCGATCGCGGTGGTGTTCTTCGGCATCGTCGTGGCGATGTCGCTGGCGCTGCTGTGGCTGCGCCAGCGCGCCAAGCTGGCCGCGAATTGAGGAGGTTGACCATGCGCCGCCCCCTCGCCAAGGCCCTGCGCCGCGCCGCCCTGTATTTCACCGTGCTGGTGATCGTGTCGCCGGCGCTGCTGTTCTTCCTCTGGATGCTGTCGCTGTCGCTGAAGCCGGAGGTCGACAACATCAGCTATCCGCCGGTGCTGATCCCGACCACCCTGGCCTGGAGCAACTACGCCCAGGTCTTCGCCGAGAACTCCTTCGGCCGCTACTTCATCAACAGCCTGATCGTCACCGGCAGCGCCACGCTGATCGGCCTGGTGATCGGCGCCCCGGCGGCCTACGGCATCGCCCGGGCCAAGGCGACCAAGCTGTCCGTCGTCGTCATGATCGCGCGGATGACGCCGGGCCTCAGCTACCTGATCCCGCTGTTCCTGATGTTCCGCTGGCTCGGGCTGATGGGCACGCTGTGGCCGCAGATCATCACTCATCTGGTGATCACCCTGCCGATCGTGATCTGGGTGCTGATCTCCTATTTCGAGGCCCTGCCGATCGAGCTGGAGGAGGCCGGGCGGATCGACGGCGCCAATCGCTGGCAGGTGTTCCGCCACGTCGTGCTGCCGCTGACCCGGCCGGGCCTGACCGTGGCGCTGCTGCTGTCCTTCATCTTCTCCTGGAACAACTTCGTCTTCGGCATTGTCCTGGCCGGGCGCACCACCCGCACCCTGCCGGTCGCGGTCTACAACTCGCTGACCTTCGAGCAGGTCAGCTGGGGTCCGCTCTCGGCCGCGGCGCTGGTGGTGGTGCTGCCGGTGCTGGTGCTGACCATCGTCGCCCAGAAGCAGATCGTGGCCGGCCTGACCTCGGGCGCGGTGAAGGGCGGCTGAGCCCGCCCTCTCCTGCCCTCGCTTTCATGAATTCGCGATGCACCCCAATTGGATCACTTGCAAATTAGGTAAAATGCCGTAGTTTGTAGGTATATAGTCATGCTCATTTGAAACGCATTGGCTCGGGGGATGGTGTCATGTCCGTCATTCAGATCGTAGGCGATCGGGTCCTGCCGGCAACGGCGCCCGCAGCCTCCATCCGGACCGCCCTGGTCAGCCGCCAGGACGAGATCCTCTCCCTGCGGCAGAACGCGTCCGAGATCCTGTTCCGGCTTCGCGCCGTCCGCGAGACCTGGCCCGACAGCGACCTGCCGCCGGCCCAGGAGCGCTGGGTGCTGCAGCAGGTGCTGGAATGCCTGACCGTCAGCTGCGAGCCGCCGATCGGGGACGAGTTCGACCGGATCGCGGTCGCCGGCCAGGCTCTGGCCATTCTGTTCGACATGACGGATGAGGAGTTCGCGGCCGTCGCATCGGATGACGACGATTACGACCTGGTCGATTTCGACGCCGATCTCGACGATGCGGAGGATCTGGCGGCCGCCAACGCGTAGGATCCGGCGCCGGCCGCGGCTGGACCCATCCCCGTCGCATGCCGAATAGCTTTGCCGCGCGAGACGTCTTGTCCTAATCCGAGACGGCATTTTCAGCTTCGACGCGGTTCATCTTGTCCCTCTCCCTCGGCATCGACACCGGCGGCACCTTCACCGACGCGGTCCTGTTCGACCCGGACCGCGGCGTCGTCGCCGCCGCCAAGCGGCTGACCACCAAGCACGACCTGGCGCTGGGCATCGGCGCCGCGATCGACGCGGTGCTGGAGCAGCACCCGGCCGAGATCAGCTTCGTCGGCCTGTCCACCACCCTCGCCACCAATGCCGTGGTCGAGGGCCAGGGCAACCCGGCCTGCCTGATCCTGATCGGCTATCCCGAGGCGGCGCTGGACCGCGCCGGGCTGCGCGAGGCGCTCGGCAGCGACCCGGTGGTGGCGGTGGCCGGCGGGCATCGGTCGACCGGCGAGGAGCAGGCGCCGCTCGACCTTGACGCCGCCCGCGCCGCCATCCTGCGCCATGCCCCGGCTGTCACCGCCTTCGCCGTCGCCGGCTATTTCGCGGTGCGCAACCCGGCGCATGAGCAGGCGGTGCGCGACCTGGTTCGCGACCTGACCGGCAAGCCGGTGACCTGCGGCCATGAGCTGACCTCCGGCCTCGACGCGCCGCGGCGGGCCCTGACCGCGCTCTTGAACGCCCGGCTGATCCCGCTGACCGCGTCGCTGATCCGGGCGGTGCGCGGCCGGCTGGACGCCCGCGGCATCGCGGCGCCGCTGATGGTGGTGAAGGGCGACGGGTCGCTGATCGCCGACCGCTTCGCCCTGGCCCGGCCGGTCGAGACCGTGCTGTCCGGCCCGGCCGCAAGCGTCGTCGGCGCGCGCTGGCTGACCGGCCGCGAGGACTGCTTCGTCTCGGATATCGGCGGCACCACCACCGACATCGCCATCCTCAAGGACGGCCGCCCCCTGGTGAACCGCGAGGGCGCCCAGGTCGGCGGCTGGCGCACCATGGTCGAGGCGGTGGAGATCCGCACCTTCGGCCTCGGCGGCGACAGCGAGGTCCGGATCGAGCCCGGCTTCGGCCTCGCCGTCGGCCCGCGCCGGTCGGTGCCGCTGAGCCTGCTGGTGCACCAGCATCCGGAGATGCTGGCGGCGCTGCGCCGCCAGGCCGAGCGCACCGAGGACATCAGCCTGGACGGCCGTTTCGCCCTGCGCCTGCGCGCGCTCGACACCGACACCCTGTCGCCGCCGGAGCGGCGGATCTGGGACGCGCTGGCCGACGGGCCGCAGCCGCTGGAGACCGTCCTGAGCAGCCATCTGCTCGACCGGCCGCTGGAGCGGCTGGTGGCGCGGGGCCTGGTGATCCTGTCCGGCTTCACCCCGACCGACGCCGCCCATGTGCTGGGGCTGCATGACGGCTGGTCGCGCGACGCGGCGCTGCTGGGCGCTGTCCTATGGGCCCGGCGCCCGGCCGAGCCCGGCTGGGCCCCGCCGGCCGATGCCGAAGCCTTCGCCCGGTCGGTGCTGGAGCGGTTGACCGCCGACAGCGCCCTGGCGCTGGTCGAGGCGGCACTGGCCCGCGACGGCGTCGCCGATCCCGCACGCGAGGCGCGCGGCCTGCTGCCGCGCCGGGCAGTGGCGGGCGACGCCCCGGCCGCTGCCCTGTTGCGCCCCACCCTCGCCCTCGGCCTGCCGCTGGTCGGCATCGGCGCCTCGGCCGCGACCTATTACCCGGAGATCGCCCGGCGCCTCGGCACCGAGAGCGTGGTGCCGGAGCATGCCGGCGTCACCAACGCCATCGGCGCGGTGGCCAGCGGCGTGCTGCAGCGGGCCACGGTGACCATCACCGTCCCGGAGGAGGGCCGCTTCCGCGTCCACGCCCCGGCCGGCATCCGCACCTTCGGCAGCCTGGAGGAAGCCGCCGCCCATGCCGAGGCCGAGGCGCGCGGCCGTGCCGAGGTCCTGGCCCGCGAGGCCGGCGGCCAGCAGGTGGCGGTGACCGTCACCCGCGCCGACCGTGTGGTGGCCATGGCCGGCGGCCTCGACC
>NZ_JBFRCU010000108.1:0-22801 GCF_052113205.1 Inquilinus sp. YAF38
GCCCTCACCCGGACATCCTTCGGATGTCCGACCTCTCCCGCAAGCGGGAGAGGCAACGCGACCCAAGGCTGAGAGATCTGTGAATGCCATGGGGAGGGCGAAGGGGTAGAACTGATTGACCGGTTCTCCGCTCCCCCTACTTTACCGCCTCCTGCATCCGGGCCTGGCCGGCCTTGACCGCATCGGCGGCTGACATCTCGTCGACCACCACCTTCTGCAGCGTCTCGGCCAGGATGTTCTGGGCCGAGATCGCGGCGATGCTGGGGAAGGTGTGGCCGCCGGTGAAGCCGAACAGAGCGCCGTTGCGGCTGTTGGCGATCATCGCCTCGATCTGCGGCCTGTACTTCACCACCAGCGGGTTGCTCCACAGGCTCTTGGCCTTGGCGCCGTCGGCGGTGACCGGCAGGAACAGCCCCGGCTCCATGTTCAGGAACCGGCCATAGGTCTCCGGCTCCAGCAGCCAGGAAATGAAGGTCTCGGCCGCCTTCCGCTTGGCCTCGTCCTTGGCCAGGATCATCACCGCATTGGAATAGGCGATGGTGCCCGACTCCTTGCGGTCGTCGGCATGCGGGATCGGCGCCACGCCGAGGTCCTGGGCATCGCCCTCGGCCTGGCTGTCATAGGTGCTGATCACGGTGAACTGCAGGATCATGCCGCAGCCGCCGCTGGCGAAGCAGGCCTCGGCCTCGCCCCAGGTCCAGCTCGGCGCGTCGGCGGCGGAGAATTGGTAGAGGTCCTTGTAGAAGTCGTAGGCCTTGACCGTCTGCGGGTTGTCGAAGCGCAGCGTGCCGTCCGGGTTGTAGATGTCGGCGGCGCCGGCATTGACCATCAGGTCGTAGACGGTCTGGTCGGTGTAGAGCTGCTTGTTGGCCGGCAGGCCGATGCCGTAGCGCCCGTCCGCCGTCAGCTTCTCCGCCGCCGCCTGCCACTCGCTCCAGGTCTTCGGCGGCGTCAGCCCGGCCTTCTCGAACACGCTCTTCCGGTACCACAGCGACATCGCCATGTTGTACAGCGGCACCGCCCAGACGCCGCCGTCATAGCTGTAGGGCGCCAGGGCGCTGGGCACGAAATGATGCTCGCCGTCGAGCTGCTTGACGAAGCCGTCGACCGATTGCAGCGCCCCCAAATCCTTCAGGATCGGTGCGAAATCCGGGATCGCGAACAGCATGTCCGGCGCGTTGCCGGCGGCGATCGCGGCCGGCGCCTTGGCGTAGATCTCGCCCCAGCTCTGCGGCTCCTGCTTCACCGCGATGTCCGGGTGGCTCTTATTGAAGGCGTCGATCAGTTCCTGCACCCGCGCCACGCGCTGCGGCGGCTGCTCCATGTGCCACAGCACCAACTGCACCGGTTCCGCCTGAGCCGCTGCGGCACCCCAGATCAGCGCGGCCGCGGCCAGGCCCGACACGATCGACCATCTCGTCGCCATTGCCCTCTCCCCTGCTTGTCCTGCGGCCCGGATGCGGCGCCTCGTTGACCGGGCGTCCGCCAGGCCGTCTACAGATGCGGATTGCGCGTGCGGTAGCGTTCCACCAGCGCGGCGTTGCGCTCCTTCGACCCCGGCATGTTCGAGCTGATATAGGCCGGCGCCACCTCGCCCGATGCCGCCATTCGCGCCACCGTCTCGGTCAGCACCGCGTTCCAGATCGCGGCGCCCAGCACGGTGGAGATCGGGCCGACGACCAGCCCCTCGGCCGCGGTCACCAGGGCATCGCCGGGAGGTCCCTGGTTGTCGATGGCGATGTCGGCGGTCTCGGCCAGGGTCGGCCGGCCGGCGGCCGCCGCCTGCGAATAGGCGATCGACGTCACCGCAACCACCCGGGCCCCCTTGTCTCGGCCGTGGCGTGCGGCCTCGACCGGCACGGCGTTGACGCCGCTGTTGGAGAACACGAACAACGTGTCGGCCGGCCCGATCGGATAGCGGCCGAGCAGCGGCGCGGCCAGGCCGGGCATCCGCTCCAGCGCGCCGGAGACCACCGCGCCCTCATGCAGCATCACCGACGACGCCAGGATCGGCACCACGCAGGCCAGGCCGCCGGCGCGGAAATGCCCTTCCTCCGCCATCAGATGCGAATGGCCGGTGCCGAAGATGTAGATCAGCCCGTCGCGCCGGATGGTCTCGACGCAGGCGGCCGCCGCGGCACCGATCGCCTCGCCCTGGGTGGCGGTCAGGGCGGCGATGCGGTCGGCAATGCCGGCAAGATAAGCGGCGGCGCCGGAAAGGGCGGTCGAGGTCATGAGTCGGATGTGTCCGGTGGGGAGAGTCGTGCCCGCATCTTGTAGCGGTCGCCGCGATAGGCGGAGCGGACGAATTCGATGACGTGGCCGTCAGCGTCGGCGGTGCGCCGGGTGAACACCAGCACCGGCGCGCTGCGCGGGATGTCGAGGGCGCCGGCGGTCATGGCGTCGGGCAGATCGGCCTCGACCGTCTGCTCGGCCTGCCAGGGCACCAGGCCGTAATCGTGGCGCATCACCTCGTACAGCGAGGCGGTGCGGAAATCGTTGCGGTCGAGGATGCCGGGCACCAGCGCCTCGTTCAGCCAGGTGACCTCGAACGCCATCGGCACGGCATCGGCCAGGCGGACACGCTCGAGCAGCACCAGCGGCGCGCCCTCGGCCACGCCCAGCGCCTCGCGCGCCTCGCCCGCTGCCGGCACCACGGCTTGGCGCAGGATCACGCTGGCGGCGCGGCGGCCCAGCCGGGCCATATCCTCGCTGAAGCCGGTCAGGCGCTGCAGCTTCTGGTCGACCTTCGACCGGGCGACGAAGCAGCCGCGTCCGATCCGGCTCTCGATCAGCCCGGCATCGGTCAGGCTCTTGAAGGCCTGGCGCACGGTCATCCGGCTGATGCCAAGCTGGTCCGCCAAGTCGCGCTCGGAGGGCAGCCGGTCGCCCACGGCGAAGCCGCCGGCCCGGATACGGTCGGCCAGATCCTCGGCGATCTGCTGGTAGATCGGCTTGTCCGTCGGACTCGGCTGTAGGTCGGTCATTGGCGGGGCCCTGGTGGTCTAGACCACAATCGGCATGATGCAGGCCGATCCGGACCTCGTCAAGAAAGGTCGGACATACGGGCAGGCATGCGCAGCAACGCGTCGCGATGCTCACCGTAGCACCGATAGGCGGCCTCATAGGCCTCCCGCGGCGCCGGATCGGGGCGATGCGTGCGCCGGACCGTGCGGACCCGGCGCGACGCGTCGCCGATCGAGGGATACYATCCGATGCCGGTCCCGGCCAACAGGGCCGCGCCGCAGGCCCCGTATTCGCCGCCGTCGGGGATTTCGACCGGCAGGCCCAGCACGTCCGCGATCATCTGCGACCAGAAGCGGCTGCGGCCGCCGCCGCCGGACAGCAGCACGCTTTGCGGCCGCTCCGCCATTGCCGCGAAGCAGTCGCGGATGGCATAGGCCAGCCCCTCATAGACGGCGCGCACCAGATGGGGCCGCCCGTGCCCCGGAACCAGCCCGGCGAACTGGGCCCGGGCCGCGGCCGAGACCGCCGGGGCGATGATTCCGACCTCGCTGAGATAGGGCAGGTAGACGGCGCCGCCGGCGCCGGGCGGCGCGGCCTGGGCCAACGCCTCCAGCGCGGCATAGGGATCGGGGTCGCGGGCCAGGTCGGGGCACAGGCTGCGCAGGCACCAGTCGAGGTTGCTGGTGCCGGCGACATTGACCATGCAGCGCAGCCACAGCCGGCCCGGCAGGCTGAACAGCAGGCCCAGATCCGGCGGCTCGAAGGACGGCGCGTCGAGCACCACGCCGTTCAGGCAAGTGGTGCCGAGCACGGTGCAGGCCGAGCCGGCAGCGAGTCCGCCCGAGCCGATGATGCTGGCGACGACGTCGCCGGCGCCGGTGACGACCGGAGTGCCGGCGCGCAGCCCCGTCTCCACGGCAGCCGCCTCGGTCACCGCCCCGGCGATCGCCTCGGACGGCAGCACCGGCGGCAGCAAATGCCGGTGCGGGCCGAGGCCGAACAGCGCGAGCATCGCTTCGCTGCGGCCCTGGGATCGGGCGTCGCCCGGCGCCACCGCCGTCTCGGTCGGGTCGGCGGCGCGCTGACCGGTCAGGCGGAAGCGGAGATAGTCCTTGCAGCCGAACACGCAGTCGGCCCGGGCCATCACCTCAGGCTCATGGTCCAGCAGCCAACGCAGCACCGGCAGGGTGCAGCCCTGCTGCATGACTGAACCCGAAGACGCGAAGATGCGGGACATGAACGTCGGATCGCCGGCCTGCTTCGCCTCGATCCAGGGCTGGCTGCGGCCGTCATCCCACAGGATGCCGGGGCGCAGCGGCCGGCCCTCGCCGTCGATCACCCAGGCGCCGACCATGGCGCCGGTGACCCCGATGGCGGCGACGGCGGACCCGTCCACCCCGGCTTGGGCCAGGACTTCGCGGATCACCGCCGCGGTGGCGGCCCAGGCGGTCTCGGGGTCGCTTTCCGACCAGGCGGGATGCGGGTGCGACACCGTCGTGCGCCGGGACGCGGCGGCGCGCTGCCGGCCGTCGCGCCCGAACAGCGCGGCCTTGATGACCGAGGTGCCGGCGTCGAGGCCGAGCAGGAGCATGGCGGAACCGCAGGCGGGGGCCGATCCGCTCCGGCTAGCGGAGCGGAGGGCCGGCGGTCAAGCGGCGTTCACCGACTCGCTCTGCGACAGCAGGGCGAAGATGGCGTCGGCGGTCTGGCAGCCGCGCAGCTTCTCGCACAGGCTTTCGTCGCGCAGCATGCGGCTGATCCGGGCCAGGGCCTTGAGATGGTCCGCCCCCGCCCCTTCCGGCGCCAGCAGCAGGAACACCAGGTCGACCGGCTGCTCGTCGACCGCGTCGAAGTCGATCGGCCGCTCCAGCCGTGCAAAGGCACCAAGCACGCCCTGCAGATGCGGCAGCTTGCCGTGCGGGATGGCGATGCCGCGGCCGACGCCGGTCGAGCCCAGCCGCTCGCGCTCCAGCAGCACGTCGAAAATGAAGCGCTCGTGCTGGCCGGTCAGTTCGGCGGCACGGCGGGCCAACTCCTGCAGCGCCTGCTTCTTGCTGGCAGCCTTCAGATTGGCGAGAATCGCCTCGGGGCGTAGGAAATCGATCATGACGAATCGGATGCGCCGCCCTCAGGCGGCGACATCCTCGGTCCCTTTCGGATCGACCCAGCCGATGTTCCCGTCCGGTCGGCGGAACACCATGTTGAGCCGGCCATGGGCCTGGTTGCGGAACATCAGCGCCGGCAGGTCGCCCAGGTCGAGGCGCATCACCGCCTGCAACACCGTCAGGCTCTCGATCGAGGTCGAGACATCGGCGATCACGATCGGCTGGTTCGGCTCCTCGCCGTTCAGCCACTCCTCGGATTCAGCCTCGAGGATGTAGGCCTGCGCCGGCAGGGCCGGCTGCTGGGCGTCGCCATTGTGGTGGTCGCGCAGCCGGCGCTTGTAGCGGCGCAGCCGCTTGGCCAGCTTGTCGGCCGCGGCATCGAAGGCGTGGTACGGGCTCTCGGCCTCCGCATTGCTCTGCAGGAGGATGTTGCGGCCGACATGGACCGACAGGTCGCTCCGGATCAGATGGGCGTTGCGGGAAAAGACGACATTCGCCTCGATCGCGTTGTTGAAGTACTTCGCGGTCGTGCTGGTGAGGGCGTCGCTGACATGGGTGCGCAATGCGTCACCGACGTCGATCTGCTTGCCTCGAACGGTCAGTTGCATGGCTGTCGCTTTACTGCTGCACGATAAGATACGGGCGCCCAAAAAGAACGGGGCGGCCTGTGAGGGCCGCCTTCGGGCGGCGACCATAGGGATGGGGTGCCTTCCTGTCAATGAAGGGGGCCCGGTCGCGGGCTGCGGGGGGAGCGCTCATCGGCTCAGACCCTTCTCTCGCCGTCGCTGGACGGAGGATGCTATCCGCATCCCCTCACGGTACTTGGCGACGGTCCGCCGTGCAATGTCGATCCCCTCCCCGCGCAGGATTTCGACGATCCGGTCGTCGGACAGGACGGCGTCCGCCGGCTCGGCATCGATCATGACGCGGATGCGGTGGCGCACCGCCTCGGCCGAATGCGCGTCGCCACCGCCCGCGCCCTGGATCGCCTGGGTGAAGAAATATTTCAGCTCGAACACGCCGCGCGGCGTGGCGATCACCTTGTTGGTGGTCACCCGGCTGATCGTGCTCTCATGCATGTCGACCGTCTCGGCCACGTCCTTCAGCGTCAGCGGCTTCAGGTACTGCACGCCGCGGACGAAGAAGGCGTCCTGCCGGCGCACGATCTCGGACGCGACCTTGAGGATGGTGTTGGCGCGCTGGTCGAGCGCGCGGACCAGCCAGTTGGCATCGGCCAGGCAGGTACCGACATAGTCGCGGTCGACCTTGCTGCGGGTGCCGCGGCTGATCTCGGCATGGTAGCGGCGGTTGATCAGCACCCGCGGCAGGGTGTCGGCGTTCAGCTCGACCACCCAGCCGACCTCCGGCTCGGCCCGCATCAGGATGTCCGGGATCAGGGTCTGCGCGATCTCGTGGTCGAAGGCCGCACCTGGCTTGGGGTCGAGGGCGCGGATCTCGGCGATCATCTCGGCCAGGTCCTCGGCGTCGACGCCGCACAGCCGCATCACCGCGCCCAGGTCGCGCCGCGCCAGCAGGTCGAGATGGTCGAGCAGCGTGCGCATCGCCGGGTCCAGGCGGTTGCGCTCGGCCAGTTGGATGCCCAGGCATTCGGCCAGGCTGCGGGCGAAGATGCCGGGCGGGTCCAGCCGCTGGCAACGGCGCAGCACCGCCTCGACCCGCTCGGGCGGGCAGCCGAGGCCGGCCGCCACCTCCTCGACCGTGGCGCCGAGATAGCCGGTCTGCTCCAACAGGTCGACCAGCCGCGCCGCGATCAGTCGGTCGGCCGGGGCAATGAACTCGATGGCGATCTGGCTCAGCAGATGGTCGCGCAGACTCGGCCGCTCGGCCAGAGTCTCCTCGAGCCCCGGCAGGTCGTCGGCGAAATCCATCCGGCCACGCCCGGCGCCGGCGAACTGCGCCTCGCCGCCGTACTCGTCGTTGCGGTCGGTGCTGCTGGACCCGGTGAACAGGTTGCTCCAGTCGGTGTCGAGCGGCGCGTCGGCCGAGACAATGCCCGGCGGCTCGGGCGCGGTCAGGGCGACATCCGACGCCACCGCCCCCGCCGGCGCGAGACCAGGGGGCTCGGTGTCGTTCCGGTCGCCGGTACTGTCGCCGCCGTCATCACCGCGCTCGCCCTCCTCCCGTTCCAGGAGCGGGTTGCGCTCGAGCTCCGTCTCGACGAAGGCGGAAAGCTCGATGTTGGACAGCTGCAGCAGCTTGATCGACTGCTGCAGCTGCGGCGTCATGACCAGCGCCTGGCTCTGCCTGAGCCCTAGGCGTTGCGAAATGGCCATGGCTGCCCGGTGGTCTACAGGCTGAAGCGTTCGCCCAGATACACGCGCCTCACCTCCTCATTGCCGACGATGTCCGATGGCAGTCCTTCCATCAGAACACGGCCGTCGTGGAGGATATAGGCCCGATCGACGATATCCAGGGTCTCACGCACATTGTGGTCGGTGATCAGGACGCCGATGCCGCGGTCGCGCAGATGCGCCACCAGGTCGCGAATGTCACCGACCGCAATCGGGTCGATGCCGGCCAGCGGCTCGTCCAGCAGCATGAAATGCGGATGGCTGGCCAGCGCCCGGGCAATCTCGACGCGCCGGCGCTCGCCGCCCGACAGCGCCAGGGCCGGGGTGCGGCGCAGATGGCTGATCGAGAACTCGGCCAGCAGATCCTCCAGCACCGCATCGCGGGTCGAGCGGTCGGGCTCGGAGATCTCCAGCACGGCGCGGATGTTCTGCTCGACCGTCAGGCCGCGGAAGATCGACGCCTCCTGCGGCAGGTAGCCGATGCCGAGCCGGGCGCGGCGGTACATCGGCAGGTCGGTCAGCTCCTGCCCGTCCAGCAGGATGGTGCCGTAATCCGGCTGGATCAGGCCGGTGATCATGTAGAAGCAGGTGGTCTTGCCGGCGCCGTTCGGGCCCAGCAGTCCGACCGCCTCGCCGCGCTGCACCTGCAGGCTGACATCGCGCAGCACCGGGCGCTTCTTGTACTGCTTGCCGAGATTGCGGGCGACGAGCCCGTCATTCTTGGCGACAAGGCGCGGCGCGGCCGCGGTCTCGGACGGCAGCGGGTTGATCGGCTTGGCCATCGCCCGCCCCTACTTCTTCGGCGCCGGCTGGGCCGGCGCGGCGGGCTGGCCGGGCAGGCCCGGCTGGCCCTGGTTCTTCTCGTCCGGCACCAGCAGGGCCCGGGCGCGGCCGCCCTGGCCCGGCCGGGTCAGCAGCTTGCTGACGCCGCTGGCCATGTCGACCTCGGCGTAATCGCCGTTCAGCTGGTTGCCGCCACGGGTCATGTGGACGTCGTCGTTGATGGTCGCGAACTGGCTCTTGACGTCGTAGCGGCCGGTCCGGCCGGTGACCACGTCGGTCGGCGTCGTCAGCTTGACGTTGCCGTCGGCGTCGACCACCGACAGCTCCTTCTCGCCCTTCTCGTTCGGGGCGAAATGGCCGGTCAGCGTGTCGGCGCGCAGCGTCTTCTGCTCCTTGGGGCGGGTCGCCGTGGCGTTGCCGCGGGCGATCGCCACATCCTCGGCCTGGCGGTACACCATGCTGTCGGTGGCGGTGATCACGTCGTCGTTGTTGACGAATTTCAGATTACCGCCGGTCAGGGTAAAGGTCTGGGAGTCGAGCTCGTAGACCCCCTTGCCGCCGGTGGCGCTGGTGGTGTCGCCGCGGGTGATCAGCACGTTGCCCTCGGCAAGGGCCCGGAAGATCTCGGTGCTCTTGTCCGGCAGTTCGCGGTAATAGGCGGTCAGCACATCGGCCTTCACCGTCAGCTCGCCGCGCTTGTACACAGCGTTGCCGCGGGCGATGTAGGTCTTCTCGTTCTGGTGCCACTCCAGCGCGTCATCGGCCTGGATCTCGGACGGCTCGTCCTTGCCGCCGCCGAGCTGCAGCTGCTGTTGCGCCAGGGCGGGCAGGGCCGCGGCACTGAGCAGGACAGCGAGAATCAGCGGACGGATCATTGCGGCGTTCCTTCGAAGGCCTTGTCGGCGCCGGGCTTGAGAAACAGCTTGGTCGGGCCGGTGAAGATAATGACGTCGCCCTGCTGCTCGACCTTGAAGCCCCCGGCCGACAGCGTACCGAAAGGACCCTCCGCCGTCACGGGCGTGCTGCTGCGCGCGCCCTTGTCGGCCAGGTCGATGTCCGCCGCGTCGGTGACCATGGTGGTGCCGTCGCTGCGGCGCAGGGTGACATTGCCGCTGAGATGCACCGATTTGCTGCTGCGGTCCAGCTTGCCGGCCTGGGCGTCGAGATTCAGCACCAGGCCGTTCTGCAGCTTCAGCTCCCCCTTGGGACGGTTCAGGTCGAAGATCTCGTCCTGCACCTGCTTCGCCACCGTCGCCCAGACGCTGTAGGGCCGCGCCGCCTCGTCGACGCCGCTGTAGCGCGGATTCTGGATCTCGCCCGCGACGGCGGCCGGGCGTTCGGTCGGGCTGGAGATGTCGACCTGGGTCGGGTGCAGCTCCGGCCATGCCACGACCAGGCCGACGATCACCAGTCCGGCGGCCGGCAGCGCGTATTTCAGCACCCCGACCATGCGGCTGTAGGTCCGSCTGAAGCTGCCGCCGCGGCCGGCCGCGGCCAGGCGCGCACGGCGACTCGAGGCGCTCGCGCTGCGCTGCGCCCCGCCCGGGCCCGGCGTCCTCGGCGCGGCCACCGGGCTCAACTCAGCCCTGCCCGCAGGCAGTCATGCACCCTGAGGATACCCACCGGCCGGTCCTCCGTCGTGACGAACAGGCTGGTCACCTTGTAGCGGTTCATCAGCCCCAGCGCCTCGGCCGCCAGCGCCGCGGGACGGATGGTGCGCGGTCCGGGGGTCATCACCTGGCCCGCGGCCTGGCCCAGCAGGCCGGCGCTCATGTGCCGCCGCAGGTCGCCGTCGGTGATCACGCCGACCAGCCGGCGGTCGGAATCGACCACGCCGACGCAGCCGAAGCCGACCCGGCTCATCTCGATGATCGCCTCGTCCATCCGCGTCTGCGGGCCGACCAGCGGCAGCTCGGCCGCGGCATGCATCAGGTCCTGCACCCGGATCAGCCTGGTGCCGAGCGAGCCGCCGGGATGGAACACCCGGAAATCGTCGGGGGAGAAGCCGCGGCGATGCATCAGCGCCACCGCCAGGGCGTCGCCCAGCGCCATCATCATGGTGGTCGAGGTGGTCGGCGCCAGGCCCGTCGGGCAGGCTTCCTCCGCCGGCGGCAGCAGCAGCACGGTGTCGCACTGGTCGGCCAGATTCGACGGCGAGCGGCTGGTGATGCCGATCAGCGGGATGGCGAAGCGGCGGGTATAGGCGATCACGTCGGCAAGCTCGGCGGTGTTGCCGGAGTTGGACAGCGCCAGCACCACATCCTGCTGGTGGATCATGCCGAGATCGCCATGGCTGGCCTCGGCCGGATGGACGAACAGCGCCGGGGTGCCGGTCGAGGCCAGGGTGGCGGCGATCTTGCGCGCGACCAGGCCGCTCTTGCCGATGCCGCTGACCACGACCCGGCCCGCGGCGCCGAAGATCGTGTCGATGGCCTGGTCGAAGCTGGCGTCGAGCGATTCGGCGAGGCGGTCGAGCGCATCGCGCTCCACCAGCAGCGCCTTGCGGCCGGCCTCGATCCCTGCGGTTGCCACCATGCCTTCTCCCAAATGGTCCACGCGGCGGCTGCTATAGCCGGTCCGGAGGGCGCGAACCATGATCGATCCGGGATCGGCGCCAGAGGCCCCTGCCCGGGCCGATCCCCGTACCGCCACAAGACGGCACGAATGTGACCCCATATCGGGCTAGTGGGCGAAGATATCCAGGTCCGGCCATCCGCCGAGGTCGAGCGCCGCCCGCGCCGGCAGAAAGCCGAAGCAGGCCTGCGCCAGCGCCTCGCGCCCTTCGCGCCGCAGCATCTCGTCCAGCTTCGCCCGCAACGCGTGCAGGTACAGGACGTCGCTGGCGGCGTAGCGCAGCTGCTCGGGCGTCAATTGGTCGCTGCCCCAGTCCGAGCTCTGCTGCTGCTTCGACAGATCGACGCCGAGCAGGTCGCGGCACAGATCCTTCAGCCCGTGCCGGTCGGTGAAGGTGCGCACCAGGCGGGAGGCGATCTTGGTGCAGTAGACCGGCGCGGTGACGACGCCGAGATAGGCCTGCAGCGCGGCAATGTCGAAGCGGGCGAAATGGAACAGCTTCAGCCGCGCCGGGTCGGTCAGCAGCGCCGACAGGTTGGGCGCGTCGTAGACGCCGCGGCGGAGCTGGACGAGATGGACGGTGCCGTCGCCGGCGCTGAGCTGGACCAGGCACAGCCGGTCGCGCACCGGGTTCAGGCCCATGGTCTCGGTGTCGATCGCGATCACGTCGCCGAGATCGAGGCCGTCGGGCAGATCCCCGTCATGCAGAATCGGTTCGGACACCGGTCGCCACCTTCCGTCGTCGGCCGCGGCCCTTCCCCGAAAGCTGAGCGTCGGCCCCAAAAGGAAAGACCCGCTTGGACAAGCGGGTCATTACCACTGCATCGCATCGTCGGGCCCATCAGAGAGATGGTGCCCAGGAGAAGACTCGAACTTCCACGACCTTTCGGCCACAGGTACCTGAAACCTGCGCGTCTACCAATTCCGCCACCTGGGCGATGCGGCGGGCCGTGATGTAGGATGCCGTCCCACCCCCTGTCAACAGGGGAATTCGCGCATTGTGAAACTTTGACGATTTCCGCGGCCGGGCCGTCCGGCGGGCCGTGTCGCATCGCTTGTTCCCTTGCGGCCGCATCGGTACGGTACGGGCGGATTCGGCGACCGGGCCGGCACGGACCACCTCTGGAACAGGCGCATGATCGTCATCGAGCCAATCTTCCGCATCATCGACATCGCGCTGCAGATGTATGTCTACGTGGTGATCGCTGCCGCCATCCTGAGCTGGCTGGTGACCTTCAACGTCGTCAACACACGCAACCAGGTGGTCTACCAGATCGGCAACGCCCTCTACCGGCTGACCGAGCCGGCGCTGCGGCCGATTCGGCGGATCCTGCCGAATCTCGGCGGCATCGACCTTTCGCCGGTGGTGCTGCTGCTGCTGATCTATTTCCTGCAGATGGTGCTGCGGAACATCTACATCGCACTCGTGACCTGACCGGGCCCGCATGGCCGGCCCGCTCTTCGTCGCCGGGCCGCGCGGCATCCGCGTCACGGTCCGGCTGACGCCGCGGGCCGGGCGCAACGCGGTGACCGGCCGCGCCGTCGATGCCGACGGCGCCCCCCTCCTCAAGGCCGCGGTCACGGCGGTGCCGGAGCGCGGTGCCGCCAATGAGGCGCTGATCGCGCTGCTGGCCAAGAGCTGGCGCCTGCCGAAATCGGCGCTGGCCATCATCAGCGGCACCACCGACCGGACGAAGCTGATCGAGATCGAGGGCGACGCCGCCCTCGCCGCCCGCCTCGAAGCTTGGGCCGATAGCCTCAACGACTAACGAGCGCATCTGAGCCCGTTTGAGACTGCGCTGGCGTGAGTCGGCTGGCGGTGGTTTCGAGAACCGGCGCGCAGCGGACGTTGGTCCGTGAGCACCGGAAGCTTCGAGTCCGCCGTCAGACGGCCGCGCCAGTAGCAGTATCGAATGGGCTCAGCGCCGCATGGTCGCCCGGCAGCGATGCACCGCCCCGTCGTCGAGGCTGCCGCGCTCGCCGACCCAGCGGACATTGCAGTTCATCACATCCGGCGCCTCGACCAGCGGCGAGGAGAAGATGGTGACGCAGCTGTCGCCGACCTCGCTGCGGCTCAGCCGGCCGGTGCAGACCGTGCCGTCCTCGAACCGCCAGTTGCCCTCGCGCAGCAGGATCGGTCGGCCGTTGCCGTCCAGACCGCTGAGCTTGTACTTGCCGTTGCGGCGGTATTCGAACAGGCGGTCCGGCCCGCCCATCACGCCTTCGACCAGGAACGGCCGGCCCAGCACGTAGCGGTCGAACTCGCCCCGGGTCATGCGGACATATTGCGGGTTGGTGTCGAGCGCCCTGGGCGGCGTGCAGGCGGTGAGCCCGAGAACGATCGCCAGACCGGCGATCAGCGCGATCAAACGCATCTTGGCCTCCATTCGAGTCCCGCCTCTCCGAGCGGTCCGGCAATTATCTTACGCTACGCTCCGCTTCAGCAGCAATATTTCGGTGAATAGCCCACCATTCATCGGACAATAGTTTGACAAGCCCGCCGCGGGACGGGACGATAGGCGGCAAAGCTGCTGACTCTGTAATCGATTGCATTGCGCGTCGCCCGGACCGGGCGTTAGGCTCGCGCATCGAACAAATCATCGCCCAGGGAGGGGTGCCTGCTGAGCACCCACGGAGGAGGAAACCATGAAAGAGATCCAGGGACCGGCCATCTTCCTCGCCCAGTTCGCCGGCGACGCCCCGCCCTTCAACAGCCTCGACTCGATCGCCGGCTGGGCCGCGGGCCTCGGCTACAAGGGCGTGCAGATCCCGTCCTGGGATGCCCGGCTGTTCGACCTGAAGCGCGCGGCCGAGAGCCAGGACTATTGCGACGAGGTGCTGGGCACCCTCCAGAAGCACGGCCTGGCCCTGACCGAGCTGTCGACCCATCTGCAGGGCCAGCTCGTCGCCGTGCACCCGGCCTATGACGAGGCCTTCGACGGCTTCGCGGCGCCGGAGGTGCGCGTCAACCCGAAGGCGCGGCAGGAATGGGCGGCGCAGCAGCTGCGCTACGCCGCCCAGGCGTCGCGGCGCCTCGGCCTCAAGGCCCACGCCACCTTCTCCGGCGCCCTCGCCTGGCCCTATGTCTATCCCTGGCCGCAGCGCCCGGCCGGGCTGATCGACACCGCCTTCGACGAGCTGGCGCGGCGCTGGACGCCGATCCTGAACGCCTTCGATGAGGCCGGGGTCGACCTCTGCTACGAGCTCCATCCCGGCGAGGACCTGTTCGACGGTCGCACCTTCGAGATGTTCCTCGAGAAGGTCGGCAACCACCCGCGCTGCAACATCCTGTACGATCCGAGCCACTTCGTGCTGCAGCAGCTCGACTATCTCGGCTTCATCGACCGCTATCATGAGCGGATCCGCGCCTTCCATGTGAAGGACGCCGAGTTCAACCCGACCGCCAGCCAGGGCGTCTATTCCGGCTTCGCCTCCTGGGCCGACCGGGCCGGCCGCTTCCGTTCGCTCGGCGACGGCCAGGTCGATTTCGGCGGCATCTTCTCGAAGCTGACGCAATACGGCTTCGGCGGCTGGGCGGTGCTGGAGTGGGAATGCTGCATCAAGCATCCCGAGCAGGGCGCGGCCGAGGGCGCCCCGTTCGTCGCCGCGCATCTGATCCGCGTGACCGAGCGCGCCTTCGACGATTTCGCCTCCGGCGGCACCGACGAGGCGGCCAATCGCCGCCTGCTCGGCATCGACCGGTAAGCCCGACCGGGCATTCGTTTCTCACCCCGTTCCGTCATTCCCGCGAAAGCGGGAATCTCTTTCCGAATGAAGCGCGACGAGATCCCCGCTTCCGCGGGGATGACGAATTGAGAGTTTTGGACGGGCTCTGATCCGACAGGCATAGGGAGGACAAGCATGGTTTCCGGAACCGCGGAACGGGCGCCCAGCCGGCGCCTGCGCCTGGGCATGATCGGCGGCGGCCGCGACGCCTTCATCGGCGCGGTGCACCGCCTGGCGGCGCGGATGGACGACCGCTGGGATTTCGTCGCCGGCGCGCTGTCGAGCGACCCGCAGAAGGCCCTGGCCTCGGCCGCCGACCTGCGGCTCGACCCCGGCCGCGCCTATCCCAGCTGGCAGGCGATGCTGGACGGCGAGCGCAAGCTGCGCGACGGCGGCGGCCCGGCGATCGACGCCGTCGCCATCGTCACCCCGAACCATGTCCATCACGGACCGGCCAAGGCCTTCCTCGAGGCCGGCTTCCACGTCATCTGCGACAAGCCGATGACCACGACGCTGGCCGATGCCGAGGATCTGGTCGCGGCGGTGAGGCAGAGCGGCCAGGTCTTCGCCCTGACCCACAACTACACCGGCTATCCGATGATCCGGCAGGCCCGGGCGATGGTGGCCGAGGGCGCGCTGGGCAAGATCCGGCTGGTCGAGGCCGAATACGCCCAGGACTGGCTGGCGACCAAGGCCGAGGACACCGGCAGCAAGCAGGCCGAATGGCGGGTCGACCCGGCCCGCAGCGGCCCGGCCGGCTGCGTCGGCGACATCGGCACCCACGCCTACAACCTGGCCAGCTTCGTCACCGGCGAGGCGGCCCAGTCGCTGGCCGCCGACCTGCAGAGCTTCGTCCCCGGCCGGCGCCTGGACGACAACGCCCATATCCTGCTGCGCTATGCCAGCGGCGCCCGCGGCATGATCTGGGCCAGCCAGGTCGCCAGCGGCAACGAGAACGGGCTGCGCCTGCGCATCTATGGCGAGAAGGCCGGGCTGGAATGGGCGCAGGAGAGCCCGAACTATCTGACCTTCATGCCGCTGGGCGAGCCGCATCGCCGCCTGACCCGCGGCGGTCCCGGCAGCGGCCCTGCCGCGGCCCACGCCACCCGGGTGCCGCCCGGCCATCCCGAGGGCTATCTGGAGTGCTTCGCCCAGATCTACAGCGACGCGGCGGAACAGATCCTGGCCCGGCTGGAGAAGCGCGACCCGCAGCCGGACAGCCTGCTGGTGCCGACCGTGGCCGACGGCCTGGCCGGGGTCCGCTTCATTGCTGCCTGCGTAGCGTCGTCCCAGAACGACGCGGCCTGGACGAAGCTCTGACGGCTCATCCCCTCCCTCCCCGTCATTCCCGCGAAAGCGGGAATCTCTTGCCGCCTCTGGCTGTGACGAGATCCCCGCTTCCGCGGGGATGACGACTTTATTGTGGTGCCACGGTCACCGCCGCCGGTCGAGAATGCGGAGCTCTTCCCACATCCAGGTGAAATCGTAACCCGCCATCGCCTCGTTCGGACTGCGGTGGTTCTGGTTCTCGATATGCTTCAGCCAGGCGGCCACCTTCTCCTTGCCCTTGGCGGTCCGCACCGCCGCGCGCGGAGAGACCCCGCCCAGCATCTTGACCGGGAGGTCGAGCGTTTCCCGATAATGCGCGTCCATCGCATCGCGCAGGATCCGGATTTCGTCTTCAGCCGATATGCCACTCGGTGCCGGAGGCTCGCCGGCCGATTCCGCCATCGCCTGGTCGGCCGTCTGGATCTCCGTGAGCGGCGGCCGGACCAGATCGCCGAGACAGGCCGTGAGGACGGCTATTCCACGCTCCGACCGCGGCCTGGAATTCGTCGTCAGCATGACCGCGCCGTCGACGATCTCGACATTGCCGAGCACCAGCTCCCCGCCGTCGAGCACGGTCGAAAAGGTCGCCGTGGCCTCATCGTCCGCCGGCTCGTCGTCATCGCCGGAATCCTCGGCCGCCGCCTTGCCGATCCAGTTCCAGAAGGTCTCGCTGGCCTCGACGAGATCCGGGACCTGGTGCAGCCGCTCCCGGATCGCCTCGGCCTCGGTCCCGGCAGCCCATGGAAAGCGCGTCTTGCAGAAGACGATCTCGTCCCCGTCGTGGTTGACGAGCTTCGGCCGCTCGAGCCCGAGAATGCGCGGCAGCCAATGGGTCAGCCAGACGCCGGAGAACACCGGCGCCGAGTTCATCAGGACGATCAGCTCGGCCGCCTCCCGCTCGCCCGCCTCGGGCAAGGATTCGCCTGCGCCCTTGGCGATCTTCCGGATTTCCTTCCGCATCCGCTTCAGCCCCCTCGCGAGGGCCTCCTGCAGCCGGTCCGCGCCCGCGGCGTCGAACGGCAGCACGCCGCCGCCGATGACGGTCTTGCCGTTGTAGTGGACCACCCGCGCCCCGATCCTGTCCCAGGGCTGCAGCATGCGGCTCGCGCTGCGCTCGCTGACGCGGACCGGCTCGCCGCCCCGGATCAGGTCGCGGGCAAGGAAGGATTCGCCGGGCACGATGTCGCTGATTTCGTACAGGCTCATCACCGCAGTCCCGAGCGCCTGCATGTAGCGCTTGACCGGAACCGGCTCCTTCCAGCCGCGGCGTTTGAGGTAGTCGGTCACGGCCGTCTGCCCGTCCGAGGAGCGGCTGCGGGTGAGGAAATCCTCGAAGGCGCAGTTCCACAGATTCAGGAAGGACTGCTCGCCGATGACCCTGGAGAGCTCGTCGGGCTCGAGATCATGCGCTTCGCAGCCCGCCTCGATGTGGTCCCAGAAGATGTCCTTCCACATCTCCTCCCACTCGCCGCGCAGCGCCCATTTGATCAGGCCCGAGATGTCGACGCCGGTCGCCATGGGGAACTCCCTCATCAGCCGCTGAAGGTCCGGGTAGCATGCGAAGCCCTGGGCTTCCACCCCCGGATCTCGATCCACCGGCCCGGTTGCGTCGCGGCGGCGGCTGTGGTTCGGTGCCGGCGATCCTGATCCCCAGACCAGAGAGCCGAGCCGATGAGCACCTTCAAGACCCTCGACGACGTGGATGTGCGCGGCAAGACCGTGCTGGTGCGCGGCGACCTGAACGTGCCGGTCGAGGACGGCAACGTCAGCGACACCACCCGCCTGGACCGGCTGGCCCCGACCATCGACGAGATCGCCGACAAGGGCGGCCGGGTCGTACTGCTCTCCCATTTCGGCCGGCCCAAGGGCGTGACCCCGGAATTCAGCCTGAAGACCATCGTGCTGCCGGCGCTGGAGGAGGTGCTGGAGCGGCCGGTCGCCTTCGCCGGGGATTGCATCGGGCCGACGGCCGAGGCGGCGGTGAAGGCGCTGAAGGACGGCCAGATCCTGCTGCTGGAGAACGTCCGCTTCCATCCCGAGGAGGAGAAGAACGACCCGGCCTTCGCCAAGGCCCTGGCCGCGCTCGGCGACATCTACGTCAACGACGCCTTCTCCACCGCGCACCGCGCCCATGCCTCGACCGAGGGCATCGCCCATCACCTGCCCGCCTATGCCGGCCGGCTGATGCAGGCCGAGCTGGAGGCGCTGTCGGCTGCGCTGGAGGCGCCGAAGCGGCCGGTGCTGGCGATCGTCGGCGGCGCCAAGATCTCGACCAAGCTGGACCTGCTGGGCAACCTCGTCGCCAGGGTCGACACGCTCGTCCTCGGCGGCGGCATGGCCAACACCTTCCTGGCCGCCCGGGGAGTCGATGTCGGCAAGAGCCTGTGCGAGCACGACATGGCCGGCGCCGTGCACACCATCCTCGGCAACGCCGAGGCGGCCGGCTGCGAGATCGTGCTGCCGGTCGACGGCGTGGTCGCCCGCGAATTCAAGGCCGACGCGCCGCATCAGGCGGTCGACAACTCGGCCATCCCGGCCGATGCCATGCTGCTGGATATCGGGCCGAAATCCGTGGCGAATCTGAAGGCGATGCTGGCCGAGACCAAGACCGTGGTCTGGAACGGCCCGCTCGGCGTCTTCGAGAAGCGCCCCTTCGATGCCGGCACGGTCGCCGTGGCCCGCGCCGCCGCCGACCTGACCCAGGCCGGCAAGCTCCTGACCGTCGCTGGCGGCGGCGACACCGTCGCCGCCCTGGCCCATGCCGGGGTCGAGGACCGCTTCTCCTACATCTCCACCGCCGGCGGCGCCTTCCTGGAATGGCTGGAAGGCAAGGACCTGCCGGGCGTCGCCGCGCTGAAGCGCTGACGGAAGGCGGAAAGGTCCCCTCCCACTCCATCCCTTGCCGTCATTCCCGCGAAAGCGGGAATCTCTCGCTTCCGCTGGGATGACGGGGTGCGGGAAGGTCTCATACCAGCGGCCTTCAGAAACGACTCTCCAGCCCTTCCTCGTCATGGCGAGGAGCGAAGCGACGCGGCCATCAGACCAACCGCCTGCATTGCTGTGCATCCAAGATTTGCGATCGCTATGAGGGAATAGGTATGTCACTTGAGGAAAACTGTGAAGCCTTTACTTCCGAACGTGAAGCACAGGCCCCTCCTACGAAAGTAGGAGCGAAGGATGATAGGACACACCACATTATTGCGCAAATTTGGTAATCTTTGTTTGTGAATGCACATGATAGATTTTTGGCTTCTTCAAACTTTACCGGCGACATCACGTGATACTTCGGCGCCGAAATCAGAAATAAACAGATCGATCAAGCTTAGTAGTGATTAGGAATGAGAAGTCGACACAATGATGCACTTGAGCCCAGAATGGCTGCACGCACTTCGTTCTTTTGTACTCGCTATCGGTAGTTTATCCCTCAATCATCCAGCCGCAATCGGCAGCATCCGCCAAAAGACGCGTCGAATTTCGGATCTGAGCTTGCGTGCTTCATCTTATCTTCTGCGGCCGCCAGCTCGAACATTCTTGCGATCCGCCGATAGCGTCAAGTCTTGGGACTGGCTTTGGCAACCGTCCTATGGACGTCGTTGGCATGAACGCTTCTACCGTGATCGTGCCGATCCGTATGGCTGCACAGTCAATCCTTATGAAAAGCACAAATATGATCGAACGCTCGACCTCCTGGGCGGCCGCCGGTATCGAAGCGCGCTGGAGATCGGATGCTCCGAAGGCGCCTTCTCTGAGATGGTAGCGCCACAATGCGTCAAGCTGCTGGCGGTCGACATTTCCGATCAGGCAGTTGAGCGGGCACGAGCCAAGCTCTCTTACCACGATAATGTGAGCGTCGAGCAGGCCACCCTTCCGATGGATATGCCGCTGGGTCCCTACGATCTCATACTCTGCCTGGACGTTCTGTACTACCTTCCGAAGGACGTGCTGATCGCCTTCCTGCCTCGTCTCGAAGCCGCCCTTAACCCTGGTGGGGAGTTATTTGCCCTTCACTATCTTGGAGATTTTGGCCAAGCGATGCAGGGACAGGAGGTGCATGAGCTTATGTCGGCGCGCCTGGGCCTCGAAGTTGGACATGACGAGAGCGTTCCTGATATTGGCCCGGGAGGTGCGGGCTATCGCGTAACCCGCCTTGTAAAGCCATCAGCAATGACGCGAGGAGCGGGCGGCGGCCGTCGATCGCGCTGACCGACCGGATTCGCACTGGCTTCATGACCCGGCAGGACGAGCGCAGGGCGTCGGGCGATGAGGAGCGCGCCGGCAGYGGCGGGGGCCGCGCGGCCCGGATGGTGGGCGAGGCGACGGCGCAGCCCGAGCGCGGGGTGGACGCCGAATGCATACGCTCGCTGGCGTGGGAGACGCTGAGATCGAGGACGCGCGGCTGGACACGCTGTCGGCCACGGGGAACAGCGAGTCGGTCTCGCCGGCATAGAATAGCATCGGCTTCGGCGCCGCGATCGCCGCCGCGTCGGGATAGTCGAACCAGTGGAACATGCCGGGATGCAAGGACCGGTGAGAGCGGCCCTGGATGGCCACGCCCCTGCGGGGCTCGCCATCACGAGTTAATATTCCGGCCGTTGACATCAGCGGGGAGAAATGCCACGGCACAGGCCTTGGCCGAATGGGGCATGGCGGGCGTCGAAGCCCTGCGGGATCGGGTCGCGGTGCTGGTCATCGTCGACGTGCTGTCGTTCTCGACCGCCGTCGACGTGGCGGTGTCGCGGGGCGCGGCGGTCCTCCCCTTCCCGCATGGTGATGATGCGGCCGCCCGGCTGGCGGCGGAGCGCGCCGGCGCGATTCTGGCGCGGCCTCGGCGGGCGGCCGGCGGTGCGTTCAGCCTGTCGCCGGCGAGCCTGCTTGAGATCCCGGCCGGGACCAGGCTGATGCTGCCCTCCCCCAACGGCTCGCGGCTGTCGCTGGCCGGCGGCGGCACGCCGGTGCTGGCGGGCTGCCTGAGGAACGCCGCCGCCGTGGCCCAGGCCGCGCGCAGCCTCGCCCGAGGCGGCGCGGTCGGCGTCATCCCCGCCGGGGAGCGCTGGCCGGATGGCAGCCTTCGCCCCGCGATCGAGGACCTGCTCGGCGCCGGCGCCGTCATCCACGAGTTGGCCCTGCCCTGTTCGCCCGAGGCTCAGCTGGCGCGCGACGCCTGGCGGTCGGCCGCCGCCGACCTGCCCCGCCTGATCCGGACCTCGGTGTCCGGCCGCGAGCTGACCGATGGCGGCTTTCCCCGCGATGTCGACCTCGCCTTGGAACGAGGCGTCAGCTCGTCCGCGCCCCGGTTGATCGACGGCGCGTACCGAGCCGTCTGATTGTCGCTCTTGGGCAGAGAAGCGGACCTTGCGGCGGAGCGGCAGATGCGTCCGCACAAGGCTGGTTTTGGCGGACGCGCTCTGGGCGATCTTGCCCAAATCTCCTTATTTCTGCCAGTCGCATAAAATTTCATGAAATTCGGAAATAAGTGCCTTGCCAATGCTCTGGAATTTGTTAATCAATCGCTCTGGTAGGCGATTCATCCTACTTATGATTACATTTTTGTTTACGCCTCGTTCCGGATGGCCGCTATGGCATGCCGCCCCGGAACGTTGGGAACGACAACCCAAACAAAATCTTGGAGAGACAGGACGATGGCGATTTTGAACGGCACGGAAGGTGCGGACAACTTCAGCGGTACCGCTGACGACGACACCATCAACGGCCTGGGCGGCAACGACCGGCTGATCGGCATGCAAGGAAACGACATCGTCAATGGCGATGCGGGCGATGACGAGCTGCACGGCAGCTGGGGCAACGACACGCTCAATGGTGGCGACGGCTTCGACATCATCGCCTACCTCAACTCGGATGCCGCGGTCACGATCAATCTCGGTACCGGCCAGGCGGAAGGGGGCTTTGCCGCCGGGGACCAGTTTTCCGGTGTCGAGGGTGTCAGCGGCAGCCAGTTGAACGACGCGCTGTGGGGCGATGCGGCTGCCAACACGCTCTTCGGCATCGAAGGCGATGACCGGCTCATCGGCATGGCGGGAGACGACATCATCGATGGCGGCGCGGGCAATGACGAGCTGCACGGCAGCTGGGGCGCCGACACGCTCAATGGCGGGGACGGCATCGACCTGATCGCCTATCTCAATTCGGATGCCGGCGTCACGGTCAATCTCACCACCGGCGAGGCAGCGGGAGGCTTTGCCGCCGGGGACCAGTGGACCGGCATCGAAGGCGTCAGCGGCAGCCAGTTGAACGACCTTCTGATCGGCGATGCGTTTGCAAACACGCTCATCGGTCTTGAAGGCGGCGATACGATCAACGGCGCCGCGGGCAACGATGCGATCGATGCCGGCGCCGGCAATGACGCCATGAATGGCGGCGCGGGGGCCGATGTGATCGACGGCGGCGCGGGCATCGACACGGGGGACTACAACGGCAGCGGATCCGCGGTGACGGTCAACCTGGCAACCAACGCCAACACCGGCGGCTACGCCGAGGGCGACACGTTGACGAATGTCGAGAACCTGCAGGGCAGCGCCTTCGGCGACACCCTGACCGGCGATGGTGCAAACAACATCCTGTCGGGCCTGAACGGCAACGACGTGCTCGACGGCGGCGCCGGCTGGGACAGCCTCGAGGGCGGCAATGGCGACGACCAGTTGATCGGCGGTGCCGGTGGCGATCTCCTGCGCGGCGGCGCCGGTGCCGACCACCTGGCCGGTGGCGCCGACTACGACGTCGCCAGCTACTGGGACAGCACCGTCGGCGTGACGATCAACCTCCAGACCCAGGTCAACACCGGCGGCACGGCCGAGGGCGATACGATCGCCGATGACGTCGAGACGATCAACGGCAGCAATCACGACGACGTGATGACCGGCAACGCCCTGGGTAACGCGCTCATTGGGTTCGACGGGGATGACAGCCTCAACGGCGGCGGCGGTGACGACGTGCTGCGGGGTGGAGCTGGCGCCGACACGCTGAACGGCGGCGGCGGCAGGGACTTCT
>NZ_JBFRCU010000109.1:0-22147 GCF_052113205.1 Inquilinus sp. YAF38
GCGCTGGCGGCGGCGCTCGGCGGCGGCGCCGGCTACACCGCCGCCGACCTGGCCACCGATGACGGGCCGCCGGCCCTGGTCCGGGCGGCGCTGGCGCGGCACGGCCGGATCGACGCGCTGGTCAACAGTGCCGGCATCACCGCCACGGTGCCGCACTCCGATCTCAAAGGGGCGACACCCGAGCTCTGGCGCCGGCTGCACCAGGTCAATGTCATCGCGCCCTGGCTGCTGGTGGCCGAGGCCGAGGACGCGCTGCGGCGGTCGGCGGCGGCGCGCGGTCGGCCGGCGGCGGTGGTCAATATCGGCTCCCATGCCGGGGCCCGGCCGCGCGGCGCCTCGGTGCCCTATGCCGCCTCCAAGGCGGCGCTGCACCACGTCACCCGCCTGCTGGCCAAGTCGCTGGCGCCGGCGATCCGGGTCAACGCCGTCGCTCCCGGCCTGGTCGACACGCCGATGACCGCGGCCTGGACCGAGGCGCAGCGGCTCTGGGCCACCACGGCTCCGATGCAACGCCCGGCGCAGCCGGAGGATGTGGCCGAAGTGGTTTTCGGCCTGATCCGCTCGGACTATGTGACCGGCGAGATCGTGATGCTGGATGGCGGCCTCAGCCTGACCTGACCGGCCACCCCAGACGGGGGATTGGGAACCGCCCGCAGTCGTGGAATACTCTCTTATGCATATTTGACGTGATTTGCGAGGGAGAGGATGCGGCGGACCGGCTGGTGGGCCTTGCTTCTGTGCGGCGCGCTCGGCGCCGGCCTGCTGTTCGTGGTCTTCGACGCGCTCTGGTCGGACCCGTCACCCTCCGCAGGCGCGGACCTCAACTCCGCGACTCAGGTCGCGACCGTCCCAACCGAACCCGCCACTCGATCGGACCCGTCCCCGACTGCCGGAGCGGCTCCTGTCCTCGGGAGCCAGGTTGCGGCGGCCCACCCTGCCCAACCTGCCACCCGCGCCAAGCGGTTCATGGTGGCGGCCGGCGATCCGGTGGCGGCCCAGGCCGGCTACGACGTGCTGGCGGAGAACGGCACCGCGGTCGACGCCATGATCGCGGTGCAGCTGGTGCTGAACCTGGTCGAGCCGCAGTCAGGCGGCATCGGCGGCGGGGCGCTGCTGCTGCATTTCGACGGGCGGTCGGGCCGGCTGACCTCGCTCGACGGGCTGGAGACGGCGCCGCGGGATGCCGATGGCAGCATGTTCCTCGGCTCGGACGGCCAGCCGATGTCGTTTGCCGCCGCGACCGCCGGTGGCCGCGCGGTCGGGGCCCCGGGCACGCTGCGGCTGCTGCTCGAGGCACACAAGCGCTGGGGCAGGCTGCCGCTGACCCGGCTGTTCCGGCCGGCGATCGACTTGGCCGAGAAGGGCTTTACCGTGTCGCCCCAGTTGGCCGGCCAACTGACCGGTGACACGGCGGAGCGGCTGAAGCGGGATCCCCGGGCGCGCGACTATTTCTTCCCCGGCGGCCAGGCGCTGCAAGCCGGCCAGACACTGCGCAACCCGGCCTTCGCCGACACCCTGCGCTTCATCCTGAGCAACGGCGACTCGCCCTTCTATCTCGGCCCGATCGGCGCCGACATCGTCGCCGCGGCCCAGGGCGCGTCCGGCAATGCCGGCCGGCTGGCGCCGATCGACCTGGAGGTCTACCGGGTGGTCGAACGCCAGCCCGTCTGCGTCCCATACCGCGGCTGGCGGGTCTGCGGCGTGGGGCCGCCGAGCGCCGGCGGCATCGGGATCGGCCAGATCCTCGGCATGCTCGAGCACGTGAAGATGTCCACGATCGACCCCGGCGCGGGCGATGCCTGGCACCTGTTCGCCGAGGCCGGCAAGCTGGCCATGGCCGATCGCGACCGCTATGTCGCCGATCCGGATTTCATCCTGGTCCCGACAACGAGCCTGATCGACAGCGGCTACACGACTGCGCGGGCACGGATGATCCTGGCCGACCGGGCGGCGCCCGTGCCGGTGCCGCCAGGCAACCCGCCGCGGCGCGCGGGACAGGAGCGCAGCGTCAATTCCGCGGCCGAGCCGTCCAACACCAGCCATGTCTCGATCGTCGACGCCGATGGCAGCGTCGTGTCGCTGACCAGCTCGATCGAAGGCGCCTTCGGCTCGCATCTGATGGTGCGCGGGTTCCTGCTCAACAACGGGCTGGCCGACTTCTCCTTCGTGCCTTATGCTGGCGGCCACTCGGTGGCGAACCGGGTCGAGCCCGGCAAGCGGCCGCGCAGCTCGATGGCCCCGACCATCGTGCTGGACCGCACCGGCCGGCCGGTGCTGGTGATAGGGTCGCCCGGCGGCGCCCGTATCATCCCCTATGTCGCCCAGGCTATCATCGGCGTGCTGGATTGGGGGCTGGACGTGCAGCAGGCGATCGATCTGGGCCATGTCGTCAACCTCAACGGCCGGACCGAGCTTGAGGCGGGTACGGCTGCCGAGGGGCTGAAGGACGGCCTGGCGGCGCGCGGCCACGACGTGGTGGTGATGGAGCAGCCCAGCGGGCTGCAGGGCATCCAGATCGGCCCGGACGGGCTGGTCGGCGGCTCCGATCCGCGGCGCGGGGGCGTCGCCATCGGCCGGTAGGCGGCTTGATGCGTGCGGCATTCACCCTTTGGCTCGGCCGCGCCGGCACCGCCCTGCTCGATGCCGTGCTGCCGCAGCGCTGCCTGTCCTGCGGCGCCGAGATCGTGGCGCCGGGGGCGCTGTGCGCCGCCTGCTGGGGGCAACTGGCGTTCCTCGGTCCGCCGCAATGCCGGCGCTGCGGCCTGCCCTTCGACCATGGGGCGGCGGAAGGGGCGGGTGACGACCCTGTCTGCGGCAACTGCCTCGCCTTTCCGCCGCTGTGGGACCGGGCCCGCGCCGCCTTCCTTTACGATGATCTCAGCCGCAAGCTGGTCCTGGCCTTCAAGCATGGCGATCAGACCCATGCGGCGCCGGCCTTCGGCCGCATGCTGCAGCGGGCGGCGGCGCCGTTCCTGGCCGAGGCCGACGTGATCGCGCCGGTGCCGCTGCACCGCTGGCGCCTGTTGCGCCGGCGCTACAACCAGGCGGCGCTGCTGGCGCTCGCGCTCGGCCGCGAAGCCGGCCGGCCGGTGGCGCCCGATCTTCTGGTGCGGCGCCGGCCGACGCCCAGCCAGGGCGGGCAGGACCGCCGGGCGCGTCGCCGCAACGTCGCCGGCGCTTTCGCCGTGCGCCCCGGCCGCGAGGGGCTGGTCGAGGGAAGGCGTGTCCTGCTGGTCGACGACGTGCTGACCACCGGCGCCACCATCGACGAATGCGCCCGGGCGTTGCGGCGCAAGGGGGCGGCCGGCGTCGATGTCGTCACCCTGGCCCGGGTGCCGCTGCCTGGAAGCTGAGGTGCGCCCAGGTCATGGGCGCCATTCGCTGGACGCAGACCCCTGGCATCGTCAGGTGAATGACCTCATATTCGAAGGACTCTTCGGAGGATCCGCATGCCACTCGTCACCGTCTATTCCAGCCCGTTCTGCCCCTACTGCTACATGGCCAAGAAGCTGCTGACCCAGAAGGGCGTCGGCTTCGAGGAGATCGATGTGGTGGCCGAGCCGTCGCGGCGGGAGGAGATGCGGCAGCGCGCCAACGGCCGCAACACCGTGCCGCAGATCTTCATCGGCGCCACCCATGTCGGCGGCAATGACGACCTCCAGGCGCTGGAGCGTGCCGGGAGGCTCGACCCGCTGCTGGCCGAATCCGCGCCGGCCTGATCTGGCTTCGAGGCGAAGGATGACCCGCTTCACCGCCGCCTGCGTTCAGCTCAATATCGGCACCGAGATCGAGCCGAATCTGCGGGACGCGGGGGCGCTGATCCGGCGGGCCCGCGACGCCGGGGCGACGCGAATCGCCACGCCCGAGAACACCGGCCTCATGGTGGACATCGACTTGGCGCGGGTGGCGGAGGCGCGCGACGCCGTGCCGGCTCTGCGCCACGATCGCCGCGTCGCCCCGTCCGGCCCGCCGCTGCGCGCGGCCGGGGAATAGCGCGGGAGCATGGCGCTCGAGCGCTACGCGGTGCTGAAGGGGCGCCCGACCGACCGCCGCCTCGCCGCCGAGGGGTCGACCCACTACCACATCCGCGTCGATGCCGGCGGCCGCGACCATCGGGTGGCGGTCAACGTCCAGGGCTCGGCCTGGCCGTCGGCGGTGGAATATGTGCTCGACGCCGATTTCGACCATCCGCTGACCGTCCGGCTGGCGGCGCTGGCGCCGGGCCTGACCGCGATCCCCAAGGGGCAGGGGCTGGACTATGTCCGCGACGGGCTGTTTGACCGCTCCCACATGCGGCCGCTGCCGGCCACGCGGCCGGGGCCGGACAATGACCTGAACGAGAAGATCGACCGCATCGTCGCCCGGGCAATCCATGAGCCGGACGCCATGCTCTACGCCTTCGGCGAGCCGTTCGGGCCGGACCCGGTGGCCGATCACGGCTTCGGCTTCGCCCCGTCGCGCGGCATGCACAACATCCACATGAACCAAGGCAGCCCGGAAGAGCGGTTCCGTGGCGACAATGCCATCGGCCAGGACGGCGCCCTGCTGATCGCCTTCCCGCAGGGGCGCTGGGCGGCGCTGTTCCTGAAGTTCCAGTCCCAGTCCTGGCAGACCGACGACGCCACCGGCCACCCCCGCCAGCCGGAGCAGGCCCGGCGCCGCCGGATGCAGGCCTGACGCCCGGTGGCCCGCCGGGTTGCCTGATGGCCGCGGCTGCCGTATGGTGCGCCGCCGACCGATCCAAGGAGAGCAAGATGACGACGTTCATGTCCCAGCAGAAAGGAGTTCCCACCCCTCGCAAGGACATGACGCTTCATGTTGTCCCGAATTCGGAGGTCGCCGGCGCCTCGAGACGCCGCACCTAGCCGCCTCGCTTTCCCGCCGCGCAGCCCGGCTGCCGCGGTCGACGTTTCCCAAATCCAACCCGCCTCGACCTCACGCGAAGTTCCGCGTGCCGTCGCCCTGGCGCGGCTGCGCAAGTTCCTGTCCGCCTACCGGCCGCACCTCCCGCTGCTGGCGGCCGACCTGTTCTGTGCCGTCGTCGTCTCCGCTACGGCGCTGATCCTGCCGCTCGGCGCCAACATCGTCACCTCGCGGCTGACCGGGAACGCCCCCGGGGCGCTCGGGGAGGTCTACGTCCTCGGCGCGGCCATGCTTGCCGTGGTGCTGCTGCAGGCGCTCAGCAACCTGTTTGTCGACTACCAGGGCCACGTCATGGGCGCGAAGATGGAAAGCGCCCTGCGCCGCGAGCTGTTCGAGCACCTGCAGAAGCTGTCCTTCGGCTTCTACGACCGCCAGCGCACCGGCCAGCTGATGAGCCGGATCACCAACGACCTGTTCTCGCTGGGCGAGCTCTACCATCACGGGCCCGAGGACTTGGCGATCGCGGTGCTGAAATTCGCCGGGGCGATCGCCATCCTGGCCTGGCTCGACCTGCCGCTGGCCCTGATGATTCTGGCGGTGCTGCCCTTCGCGGTCGCCTATGCGCTGCACTTCAACCGCCGCATGAACCGGGCGCTGCTGCTCAGCCGCGAGCGGATCGCCGCGGTCAATGAGCGGGTGGAGGATTCGCTCGCCGGCATCCGGGTGGTGCAGTCCTTCGCCAACGAGGCGGTGGAGACCCGTCGTTTCGAGGCGCAGAACGCAGCCTTCCTGGACAGCCGCCGCGCCGGCTACCGCAGCGAAGCCTTCTTCTCGATGGGGACGGAGACGTTTCCGCAGCTGATCACCGTGATCATCATCGTCGCCGGCGCGGTCCGGGTCGCCGAGGGCCAGCTCGCCGTCGCCGACATGCTGACCTTCCTGCTCTGCGTCGCGGCGCTGGTCGACCCGGTGAAGCGGYTGGCGAACTTCGCCCGGCTCTGGCAGGAGGGCTACACCGGCTTCACCCGGATGATGGAGATCCTGGAGGTCGAGCCGGACATCCGCGACCGGCCCGGCGCGGTCGATCTGGCGCGGCCGCGCGGCGCGATCAGCTTCCGGGACGTCGGCTTCCGCTACGAGGACGACCGGCCGCTGGTGTTCCGCGACCTGTCGGTCGACATCCGGCCCGGCGAGTTCGTTGCCCTGGTCGGCGCCTCGGGCGGCGGCAAGAGCACGCTCTGCGCCCTGATCCCGCGCTTCTACGAGGCGACGGAGGGCCAGATCCTGATCGACGGCACCGATATCCGCGACGTCACCCTGGCGTCGCTGCGGCGCGCCGTCGGGGTGGTGCAGCAGGACATCTATCTGTTCGCCGGGACCGTCGCGGAGAACCTGCGCTACGGCCGGCCGGACGCGACCGAGGAGGAGATCGTCGCGGCGGCCCGGGCGGCCAATGCGCATGATTTCATCATGGCGCTGCCGGACGGCTACGACACCGATGTCGGCCAGCGCGGCGTCAAGCTGTCCGGCGGCCAGAAGCAGCGCCTGACCATCGCCCGGGCCTTCCTGAAGGACCCGGCAGTGCTGATCTTCGACGAGGCCACCAGCGCGCTCGACAACGAGAGCGAGCGGGCGGTGCAGGAGGCGCTGCTGGACCTGGCGCGGGACCGTACGACGCTGGTGATCGCCCATCGGCTGTCGACGGTGCGCCACGCCGACCGGATCCTGGTTCTGACCGACCAGGGCATCGCCGAGCAGGGCACGCATGAGCAGCTGCTGGCCACCGGCGGCGTCTATGCCGGGCTCTATCGGGTGCAGGCCAGCTTCTAGAACGACATCGGGGCGCGACGATGCCGTCGCGCCCCGATCCGCTGCGGATCGAGCTCGCCGCCGGGTTCAGTCGAACGGGCGGAAGCCCTGCCGGGCGAGGGAAAGGTCGTGCTCGTCGACCACGCCGTCGCCGTCGACATCCAGATTGGTCGACTCCCAGCCCCCGGACGGGCCGGTGCCGGGCTTCACCGCCGCGGTCCGTTCGGCCAGCTCGGCCTCCAGGGCGTCGATGACGCGCGGATCGGTGGTCGGGTCCGCTTCCAGCGCCGCGATGTGTTCCTCCAGGGCCCGGATGCCGGTTTCCTGCGGCGTGCCGAAATTGCCCTGCATGGCGCCGACCCGCGCGCCGTAACCCAACTCCTTGGACAGTGCGACCGAGGTGGAAACCCGGGCACCGTGATTCCGGAATGTTCCGTCATCGAGCTGCCGCGCCCGCCCCGGGCGGCTCACGGCGACATCGGTGTCGTCGTCGAGACTGCTGTCGGCCGGCGCACCCGATGCCCGGTCGACCGAGCCTCGGTCGGCGCTCTTGCCGCGGGTGTCGCCGGCATCGCTCTTGCCGCCGGCATTCCCGCCGCCGCTGTTCCCGCCCCCATTGCTGCCGCCGTTCCCCCCACCATTCCCGCCGCCGTGCCCGCCGCCATTCCCGTCTTTGACGGTGATCAGCATCGGGTTCGTGTCCGACGGGCCGGCCATGGTCCACGTCGCCGCCGTCGCACCGGACGCGTAGAGCAGACCGACGGCCACGGCGAAGGGAAGCGTCGCGCGAGAGAAATGGCGCACGGGGATCTCCAGGGTGGTGGGTGCGGGTGGCCTGAGCCATCCGTCTCACATCCCAGGACGATCGAGAGCCGAGACAAATTCCCGGAAGCCGGGAATTCAGCCGGAACAATCATCACCACAGATACGGCACCAGCCGGGCGGTGCTTCGGCTGTAGTCGGCATAGGCCGGGCCGAAGGCTTCAGCCATGAAGCGCTCCTCGATCACGATCTTGCGCAGGAAGGCGGCGGCCATCAGCGCCAGGGCCAGCACGGCGCTCCAGCGGTCATTGGCGACGACGGTGCCGATCATGGCCAGCAGGACGCCGGTGTAGATCGGGTGGCGCACCAGGGCGTAGGGGCCGCTGCGGACCAGCTCGTGGTCCTGCTTCAACGTCACCGTGCCGCTCCAGTTGCCGGCCAGGTGCATCCGGGCCCAGACGGCGAAGCCGAGGCCGGCCGCGATCAGCACGGCGCTGATGACGGGGAAGCTGGGTCGGTATGAAACAATCGGTGCTGCCAGCGCGGGTCCGGCCATTCCTGGCCGGATGAGCAGCGCTACCGCCAGGACCAGCGGCAGGATGTGCGACACGCGGGACGCGACCGATTCGCGGCGTCGCACCGGCTTGGTGCCGACCGCGGCGACATACCAATAGACGAGCCAGGCTCCCCACAGGCCATTGATGACGAACGCCATGGAAATCTCCGCGTTCATCCCCTCCCGGCGGTCATTCTAGATCGGTCTGCTCAGCCCAGGGCTGCGATCCGGCGCCGCAGCGCCTCCAGCCCGTGGTCGCGGATGCCGAGCGCGACCAGATGGTCGAGGGTCGAGCGGAAATACTCCTCGCAGCTGCCAAGTTGGCCGCAGGCCCGGGCCAGCACCTGCGCCGTCTCCTCCTCGCTCAGCCGGCCGGCATAGCGCGGTTGGGTGCGGTCGATGGTGAAGGCGATCGCCCGCACCGGGCCTTCGGGCGTCGCCGTGGTGACCCAGCGCGGGGTGTAGGACGCGGTCACCATCTCGCGCCGCCATATCAGGTCCAGCTCCTCCTCCACCGCCGCGGCGGCGATGCGGAACACCAGGCCGCGGCAGGTGCCGCCGCGGTCCAGGCCCAGCACCAGCCCCGGCCGATCCGGCGTGCCGCGGCCGAGCTCCGTCCACAGGCAGAAGCGGCGGTGCCAGCCATGGATCATCCCGGTGCGCCGCTCGACGAAGTGGAAGGCCGGGTTCCAGATCAGCGAGCCATAGGCGAACACCCAGACATCGCCGCCGGCGGCCTGCTCGGTCGCCAGGATCGCCCGGCGCGATTCGGCCAGCGCCTCGAAGGACAGGATCTCCGCCGCCGGGTCGGCGGCCGCGATCATGCGCTGCAGCACGCCGTCCTTCAGCGATTCGCGGGTGATGGCGGTCGGCTCGGCGACCGTCGGCACTTCGCTCACGGCGTCTCCCACCGGCCGGTGTGGGCAGAGCGGAAGACCGCGTCGATGACCTGCATGTTGGCCAGCGTGTTCTCCAGCGGCACCGGCTGCTCGCCGCCCGTCAGGATCGCCTCGGCGAAGGCCGCGGCGGCGACGCCGTACTGGTCGCAGGCCGGGACCTCGATCGGCTTGATGCCGTCGCCGAACAGGCTGGACCCGTCGTCCAGGAAAAGGCGGCAGGGCCGGTCGCCCGGGGCGTTGAACGGGATCTCCACCTCGATCCGCCCCTTGGTGCCCAGGAACTGCATGCGCTGGTAGCCGGGGATCTGGGTCGAATAGACGAAGCTGGCCTGGATCCCGTCATAGTCCAGCAGCACGCTGCCCAGCCGGTCGACCTTGAACACCGGGTCGCGGTCCAGCAGCGACACCACCCGGCGCGGCTCCCGCCCGGTGACGAAGCGCGAGGTGGTGATCGGATAGCAGCCGATGTCCAAGAGACCGCCGCCGCCGATATCGGCCTTGTTGCGGATGTTGTTGGGGTCGATGTTGCGGTAGGTGAAGGCGCCCGTGACGGCCCGCAGCTCGCCGATCGCGCCCTCCTGCACCAGCTCCCGCACCTTCAGCCATTGCGGGTGGGTGCGCACCATGAAGGCTTCCTGAATGCGCCGGCCGGTCTTGTCGCGCGCCGCGATCAGCCGCCGCGCCTCCTCGGCGTTCAGCCCGATCGGCTTCTCGCACAACACATGCTTGCCGGCCTCGGCGGCCTTGATGGTCCACTCGACGTGCAGGTGGTTCGGCAGCGGGATGTAGACCGCGTCGATCTCCGGGTCGGCCAGCAGCGCCTCGTAGCTGTCATAGGCCACCGGCAGCCCGTATTTCGCTGCCGCAGCCGCGGATTTCTCGGCCGAGCGCGAGGCGATCGCCTTGACCCGGCAGTGCCGGGCCGTGGCCATCGGCGGGACGACCTTGTCGTTGATCTTGGCGGCGCCCAGCACGCCCCAGACGATCGTTCCTTCGGCCACGCCTGTCTCCTTCGACTGCAAATTCCGGCGATCGTAGCCGCTCCGCCAGATGATGAGGAGCGTTCAGGGCGCGGGCAGGGGATGCGGTTCGGGCGACCCGGCCAACGCCGGCACCGGCGTCCGGTCGGCGACGGCGCACAGCCGCTGCACCACCGCGGCGCGGGGAGAGGCGACCTCGCCATGCTCATAGGCCACCACCTGCAGCCGTCCGGCCACGGCCTCCAGCAGCTCTCCCGCCTTCAGCAGATAGGCGGGGGTGGACGGGCGGCCGAAGCGCTGGTTGCCCTGGGCGAAGGTCTCGTAGATCAGCACCCCACCCGCGGCCAGCGTCTCGACGATCGCCGGCAGCAGCGGCCGGTGCAGGTAGTTGGCGACGACGATGCCGGCGAAGCGGCGCCCGGCGAAGGGCCAGGGCCCGGCCTCGATGTCGGCCTGCACGATCTCGACCCCCTCGGCGCCGGCCAGATCCGCCACGCCTTGCAGGTCGATGTCGACGCCGGTCACGGCATGGCCGTGGGCCCGGAAATGCCGCAGGTGCCGGCCGCTGCCGCAGGCGAGGTCGAGCACCGGAGCGGTCTTCGGCACCAGCGGCGCGAAGCGCGCGACCCAGGCGGACACAGGGGGGATATGCGGCATCGGCGGGATCTGAGGCGTCATTTTCTTTGCGGCCCGTGACGGACCATCGTATGACAAAAGCGGAGCATGGAATGCGATGATCCTGTACGAATTGCGATGTGAGGGCGGCCACGGCTTCGAGGCCTGGTTCCGCAACAGCGACACCTATGACACGCAGGTCGCGGCGGGCGAGGTCAACTGCCCGATCTGCGGCAGCGGCTCGGTCGAGAAGGCGCTGATGGCGCCGGCGATCGCCAAGCGGTCGGCGGCTAAGCGCTTGCCGGAAGACGGGCACCGGACCCACACCACCATGGCCGAGGCCCGCCGCGAGCTGGAAAGCCTGCGCCGCCGGATCGAGGAAAACTGCGAGTATGTCGGCGACCGCTTCGCCGAAGAAGCGCGCAAGATCCACCATGAAGAAACCGGGCACCGCGACATCTACGGCGAGGCGACCGAGGCCGAGGCGCGCGAGCTCGAGGAAGAAGGCATCGGCGTCGCCCGCATTCCCTGGGTGTCGCGCACCGATTCCTGATCGGCGCCGGCCGGGCAGCCCGCCATCACCATCATTTGGCTGGAACGGTGATTTCTTCTCGCGTTCCGTGCGTCGCGCCTTGTCACCACCTCTCCTTACGGGTTAGTGGGGTGTATGCTGGGGCCGTCGGTTCATGCCGTCGAGTCTCCACGGCGTGCCCCTGATCCTATGGCGCGGGCTTATGAATATATGTCTTTTGTCTAACAATTACCGGACGATGTTCTTCGAAAGGATCGGGCGCGGCCTCGAGCGGAAGGGGGTCGGGGTCTTCTGGATCGCGGCCAGCCGGCGATGGGCGGACGCGCTGATCCAGAAGGGCTGGCGCCGCGACCGGATTCTCTGCCTCGCCGATTTCAAGGATGAATGGCGCACGGCGCCGACGCCGGACCAGGACGATCCCGGGCTGACCGAGCTCGAGACCGGCGGTCTGGCCGCCAACGAAGTCGTCCTGATGGACCGGGAGCTGTGCAAGCGGCCCTATGGCAAGGCCTATCTGGCCGTGGCCGCCCGGGAAATCTCGCGCTTCCTGCAGGCCCACGACATCCGGGCCGCGTTCGGCGAGCAGACCTGGGCGTTCGAGCTGGCCACCAGGCTGCTGTGCAAGGTCCAGGGGCGGGGCTATTTCGTCCCGGCCACCGTGCGCGTGCCGTCCGACCGCTTCGGCTTCTTCACCGACCACAGCCAGACCGGGATCTATGAGGTCCGCAAGCCGGACCGGTCGGACCGCGAGGCCGCCGACGCCATCCTCGAGGCGCTGCGCGGCCGCACCTATCGGCCCTACTATTTTCACATCAACAACAAGATCCGGTTCTTCCGCAGCCACTGGCTCGGCGAATCCATGGTGCAGACCTTCTCCAAGGCGACGGACGGCGACGAGACCCTGCCGACCCTGGCACATCGCTCGCGCTGGCGCTTCAGCCGGATCGTCAACACCTACCGGGTCCGCTGGCAGAAGCCGTTCGAGCGCGACGGCATCCCGGGCACGCGCCCCTTCGTGCTGGTGACGATGCACATGCAGCCGGAGGCGTCGATCGACGTCGTCGTCCACCGCAAGGCCAACCAGATCGAGAATGTCCGGGCCCTGTCGCGGGTGATCCCGCATGGCTGGGAGATCTACGTCAAGGAGCACTCGAACGCGCTCGGCTTCCGCCCGCCGCGCTACTATGACGAGTTGCGGCGGATCCCGGGCGTCCGCCTGGTCGATCCCCATGCCGACACGTTCCGGCTGATGGAGGCGGCGAAGCTGGTGCTGTCGCCCTCGGGCACGGTCTGCCTCGAGGCCGGCCTGCTCGGCCTCAAGGCCGGGACCTTCGCGCCGATGTACTTTGCCCCGGTGATGTCGCCCGGCACGATCGACCTGTCGGCGCTGACCCGTGCCGGTTTCGAGCGGCTGCTGCAACGCGACGACCGCGACGGCCGGGCCGAGCCGGCCGTCTTCCTGAGTTGGCTCTACGCCCAGTCCTTCCCGGGCCGGGTCGGGGATCCGGTCCACGACCCTGGCAGCATGACCGAGGAGAACGTCGCGATCGTGGTCGATGGATTCATGACGCTGCTCCGGACCGTCGAGGCGCGTCGGCAACTGGATGCGAGCGCGGCATGACCCTCGCCAGCGAGCATCATCGCCTCAGCCCCGTGCCCAGCGCCGCCGACATAGCGCCCGACCGCCAGCGCCCGACCGAAACCATCGCCCAGGAGTTGATCGGTTCGGCCTGGCGCCGTAAATGGCTGGTCGCGTTCATCACGGTGGTGATGATCGGCCTCGGCGTGGCCTGGGTCGTGATGGCGCCGAAGCGCTACACCTCGCGGCTCGTCATCATGCCGACCGAGGCGTCGCAGCAGTTGTCCGATCTGCTGCGCAACGCCGGCTCCTCGGTGATCGCCAATTCCCTCACCAGCCTGACCGGCAACGAGCAGATCACCTATTTCGACCGCTTCTCCAAGCAGCTCACCTCGGTGAACACGGCGTCGGCGCTGAAGGAGCATGCCGGGCTGATTGAGAGCCTGATGAATCTGCGCTGGAACGACCAGAAGAAGTTCTGGGAGGCCGATTCGTTCCTGACTCCGGTCAAGGCCTATTTCGGCCTCGACACCGATGTCGACACCAGCGCCCAGGCGGTCGCCGAGTTCCTGCGCAAGAATCTCACCCAGGAACAGGACCGGGATTCGCCGATCACCACCCTGTCGCTCGACGCCGACGACGCCGAGGTGGCGCGCCAGACCCTGGGCTATCTGCACCAGTACAGCGACGATCGGATCAAGCAGGCGATTTATCAGCAGACCCAGAGCAAGCTCGAATACCTGCAGCGGCGGCTGCAGAACGTCACCGTCAACGACTATCGGCAGACCCTGATCGGCCTGATCTTGGACCAGGAGAAGATCCTGATGCTGATCCAGCCGAACCTGCCCTTCGCCGCCGAGGCGCTGGAGCCGCCGGAGATCCTGTCCGAGCCGACCTCGCCGAAGAAGGCCCGCATCCTTGCCGTGGCCGCGCTGCTCGGCCTTGTGCTCGGCACCTTCTTCGCCTATCGCCTCGACCGCAGGCGCCGGGTCTGAGGTAGTTCATCGCCAGCCAGACGGCCCTGGATTGCTTCGCTGCGCTCGCAATGACGGTGTTGGGATTTCCGGAAAGATCTCGCCTGCGAGATCTTTTCAGAACAGCAATCCATCGCTTTGTCGTCATTCTCGCGAAAGCGGGAATCTCTATCCGGACGGCGTGACGAGATCCCTGCTTTTGCAGGGATGATGGATTGAGGGATTCTGAAAAGGCCTCGCCTGCGGTAGAGGCCGGCACCGGACCGTCACGACTAGGCAGTCTGGCTGATGGGGCGGAGCTCGGTTCCGAGGGTCCGCTGCACCAGGTCGCGCAAGCCCTCCTCCAGCGACCATTTCGGGGTCCAGCCCAGCGCCGAGCGGATCTTGCCGGTGTCGGCGGAGAGCGATGGGCGGTCGAACTTGCGGAACTGCTTCTTGTCCTCGACCACCGGCCGCGCGTCGCCGACCAGGTGCCGGATGATCTCGACCACGTCGCGCACCGGCGTCGGCACCGACGAGGCGACGTTGAACACCTCGAATCGGCCGGTGTCCTGGAACAGCGCGGCGGCGGCGGCCTCGGCGATGTCCGAGACATGGATGAAGTCGCGGGTGGCGCCGAGATAGCCCATGCGGATCTCCGGCTCCGACCGGTCGCGCATGCGCGCCAGGGCGTCGGGGATCAGATGCGGGTTGGTCTCGCCCGGGCCGAAGGCATTGGCGAAGCGCAGGGCCACGCCGGACAGCCGGTCGTTGGTGCGGGTGGCGTAAGCCAGCAGGTCTTCGCCCAGCAGCTTCGACAGGCCATAGGCGTTGACCGGGGCGGGCTGGTCGGTCTCGCGATGGACCCGGTCGACCGCGGCGTAGACGTCCATGGTCGAGGCGAAGACGACCTTGCGCGCCGGGGTGCGCTCGAGCGCGCGCAGCACCAGCTCGGTGCCGCGGACATTGGTGGCGAAGGTCTCGTCCGGATGGCTCATGCAATAGGGGATGAAATGGATCGCGGCGAAATGGATGGCGCCGTCCGGCTGGAACTCCTCGGCCACCGCCATGAGCTCGGCGCTGCTGCAGGTGCCGAGATCGAGGCGCTTGAGCACCACCTCCCCGGGCAGCGAGCTTTCGCGGCCGAAGGACAGATTGTCGATGGCCAGGATCTCGTGGCCGTCGCGCGCCAGGCGCCGGGTGATCTGGCTGCCGATGAACCCGGCCGCACCCGTGATCAGAATGCGCATGAATCCTGGACCTTCACCTTTGAAATTCCGGCCACGGTCCGGGCCTCGATCTGTTCCGCGAGCGCCTGCCAATCCAGCTCGTCGGCGCGATCCAGCCCGCGCCGGGACAGTTCTTCCCATCGATCCGCGGCGCTGATCAGCCCGCCGATGAAAGCCTCGGTCTCCGGCTCGGTGACGATGCCGCAGCCGTAATGGTCGACGACGTCGCTGGTGCCGTTCCCCGGGAAGCGCGCGGTCACCGTCGGCAGGCCGCTGGCCATGGCCTCGGCGACGATTCGCGGAAAGCCCTCGCGCCGGCTCGGGATCGCCAGCAGCCTGGCCCCGCTCAGCAGGTCGATCTTCTGCTGCTCGCTGACCGCGCCCAGAATCCGGATCTGCCCTGCGGCCGGCGAGGCGGCCGCATGAGCGCGCAGCGCCGGCATGTCGGGACCGTCCCCGGCGATCACCAGCGCGTCGCCGCCCAGCGGCCCGACCTGGTTATGGCCGGCCGTCTTCAGCCGGGCGAAGGCGTCGATCAGGAAGGTCAGGTTCTTGTGCGTGTTGATGCGGCCGAGATACAGGATGTCGCGGCGCTCCGCCGCCGGCAGGCTGCGATAGGCGGCCCGGCGGATGCCGCTCGGCAGGTAGAACACCGGCCGGCCGGAGACGGCGCCGATGTGGTTGCACACCGCCGGGCCGACGCCCATGTTCTGCCCGCTCAGGCGCGGCAGCATCCACTGCATGAAACGGTAGAAGCGGGCATCGCGCACCTCGCACCAATCGACGATGGCGCGCTTCCGGGCGCTGCGCGGCGCGAAGGCGATATGGGCCAGGGGCCATTGGTTGAACAGGCTGAGGTCGAAGCTGCGCGTCTTGAGAACGCTTCGCACCCAGGTCGCATATTTCAGTATGGTGACCGGATTTCGAGGCAATACACGGGATTGTGGCCGGCGATAGTGCTCATCCACGGGAAAACGATGGACATCAATGCCGCCCAGAGTTTCCCGTTTCAGCAGATCTCGCCGATGCGCGATACAATATACCGAGACATTGTGGCCACGCTCCCGAAAAACTTGCGCGAGTTCGGCAAAGCGAATTTCCTGCCCGCCAATGCTCGGAGGATACAATTCGGTGAAAATCCCGATATCCATCCCTGCCCACCAGCGAAGGCGCACAATATAGCATGTGCTAATTTTTTGAACTCATAAACAAGAATTAGATAGCACAGGGTGGACTGGCGGCAACAACAAAATCCACGGCAGAGGTGGCATCAGCCTCCGTTCGGCTCGGCTTCGGACCGGCGCGGCCAGGCGTCGAGCCACAGCTGCTCGGCCAGGGCCTCGCGGAAGTTATGCTGTGGGGTATAGCCGATCGTCCGTCGCGCCGCGTCGATGGCATAGACCCGGTCGATCGTGGCCGGCAGCCGCCAGCCGAGCTGCCGGTAGGCACCTTCGACGAACGGGTGGTGCCGACGCAGCGCCGACAGCGGGTCCCGGCGCAGCTGGCCGCAATCCTCCGGCGTGAACGGGCTGGCGGCGGCGATGTTCAGCACCGCGGTGTCGCCGCCAGGCCGTTCTGCCGCCAGGATGTGCGCCGCCGCGACGTCGCGTGGGTCGACGCCGTGGTACAGCCGGTCGTTCACAATCTCATTCGCCGGCGCCGGGAAGAACCGGCCGCAGCGCAGGATCAGGCAGCCGTCGGGGAACGACCCGGCAGCGGCCAGGACCAGGGCCTCGGCGTCGCGCTTGCTCGCCTCATAGGGCGTCTCCGGCGCCGCCGGCAGCGTCTCGGTCACCCAGACCGCGGTGCCGGCATCGCGGATCGCGCCGCCGTACAGGGCGGTGGTGCTGGTCAGCACCAGCCGCCGCACCCCGGCGTCGCGCGCCGCGGCGACCACCGCCTCGGTGCCGCCGACATTGATTCGCCGGATCTCTCCGGTCAAGCCCGGCCCGGCCGGGCCGCCGTTCAGCCCGGCCGTGTGGATCACGGCACGGGCGCCGCGGAAGGCGCGGCGCAGGGTCACGCCATCCAGGATGTCGGCGCGATGGGTCACCGTCGGCGCCTCGGCCCGGTCGATCCCCGCCACCGGCCCGCCGCATAGCAGCGAGGTGACGATGCGGGAGCCGAGATAGCCGGCGCTGCCCGTGACGACGATCATCCCGGCTTGGCAGCCGTCAGGATGTAGTTCACCGCCAGATGGTGCGGCGCCAGCCGCCAGCCGCCGCGCGGATCGGGCACCATGCCGGCGATGTCGCCGACCTCCAGCCCGGCCCGGCGCAGCGCCGCGGCCAGCTCGTGCGGCTTCAGGAACTTGCGCCACTCATGGGTGCCGCGCGGGATGATCCGCAGCAGGTGCTCGGCGCCCAGGATGGCGACGGCCCAGCTGCGGCGGGTGCGGTTCAGGGTCGACATCACCAGCGTCCCGCCCGGTCGCAGCAGCGTCGCCAGGGCCTGGCAGAAAGCGTCGACATCGGCGACATGCTCGACGATCTCCAGCGCCAGCACCGCGTCGAAGCGGGCGCCGGACGCCGCGAGATCCTCGGCGCTGCTGCAGCGATAGTCGATGTCGAGGCCGGATTCGGCGGCATGGGCGCGGGCGACGCCGATCGCCTCCGCCCCGGCATCGACCCCGGTGACCGTGGCGCCGAGCCGGGCCATCGGCTCGGACAGCAGGCCGCCGCCGCAGCCGATGTCGAGGGTCCTGAGGCCGGCCAGCGGCTTCGGCGCCAGCGGGTCGCGACCAAGGCGGGCGCAGATCCGGTCGCGGATATAGCCGATGCGCAGCGGGTTCATGCGGTGCAGCGGGCGGAACTTGCCGTCCGGGTCCCACCAGTCCGCCGCCATCGATTCGAAGCGGGCGATCTCGGCGGAATCGATCGTCGCCGCCGGGCTTTGCGCCATGAAGAAGGGTCCTCGTCTTTAAACCTTGCATCCCGGCAGCGGCGCCGCACAGGGGACGTTGCGTCGGTCTCGGCGACGCAGTATGGGTAGCGGGCCTCGCGGCCGCAATGCCGGCATTCCGGCCCGCGGCGCCCCTGTCACTTCAAACCCGCGGCGGCCGATGGCGCGCATTGTTCAGAAGTTTGGCGGCACGTCGGTCGCCGATGTCGAGCGGATCAAGAACGTCGCCCGTCGGGTGCAGGCGGAGGTCGCGCGCGGCAACCAGGTCTCGGTCGTGGTGTCGGCGATGTCCGGCGTCACCAACCAGCTGGTGAAGCACTGCAACGACATCTCGCCGCTGCATGATCCGCGGGAATACGATGCGGTCGTGGCCTCGGGCGAGCAGGTCACCTCCGGCCTGCTGGCCCTCGCGCTGCAGGAGATCGGCCTGCCGGCGCGGTCGTTCCAGGGCTGGCAGGTGGCAGTGCACACCGACGGCTCGCACGCCAAGGCCCGCATCCTCGACATCGACGCCCGGCTGCTCGAAGAGTCGCTGGCGCGCGGCGAGGTGCCGGTGATCGCCGGCTTCCAGGGCGTCTCCGATGCCGGCCGCATCACCACGCTGGGCCGCGGCGGCTCCGATACCTCGGCGGTGGCGCTGGCCGCCGCGCTGAAGGCGGACCGCTGCGACATCTACACCGATGTCGACGGCGTCTACACCTGCGATCCGCGGATCGTGCGCAAGGCGCGCAAGCTCGATAAGATCACGTATGAAGAGATGCTGGAGATGGCATCGCTCGGCGCCAAGGTGCTGCAGACCCGCTCGGTCGAGATGGCGATGAACCATCGCGTCCGGGTCCAGGTGCTGTCCAGCTTCGAGGATGTACCGGGAACCCTGGTGGTGGACGAGGACGAGATCGTGGAGAAAGAGGTCGTCAGCGGGATCGCGTACAGCCGGGACGAGGCGAAGATCACCGTCGTCCGTGTGCCGGACCGGCCCGGCGTGGCGGCGGCGATCTTCGGACCGCTGACCGATGCCAACATCAATGTCGACATGATCGTCCAGAACATCTCCGAGGACGGCCAGGCGACGGACCTGACCTTCACCGTCGGCAAGGCGGATCTGGAGCGCGCGGTCAAGGTGCTGTCCCAGCACAAGGACACGCTGGGCTACAGCCACCTGATCCCGGACGAGAACGTGGTCAAAATCTCGGTGATCGGCGTCGGCATGCGCAGCCATGCCGGCGTCGCCCAGCGCATGTTCAAGGCGCTGGCCGAGAACGGCATCAACATCCAGGTGATCTCGACCTCGGAGATCAAGATCAGCGTGCTGGTGGCCGAGCAGTACACCGAGCTGGCGGTCCGGGCCCTGCACACCGCCTACGGCCTGGACAAGGCCTGATGGAGCGGGCCTGATGACCCGGCCGGCGGGCGGGCCCGCCCCGGGCATCGGGCCGTCGCGCCGCCTCCTCGCCCGCCTGCGCGACGTCATGGCGGGGTCGGGGACGGCGCAGTCGCGACTCGACAAGATCGTCAAGCTGATCGCCGCCGAGGTGGTGGCCGAAGTCTGCTCCTGCTATGTCTCCCGCCCGGGCGACGTGCTGGAGCTGTTCGCCACCATCGGCCTCAACCCCGACGCGGTGCACCGCACCCGCCTTCGGGTGGGCGAGGGCCTGGTCGGCGAGATCGCGGCGACGGCGCGGCCGCTGGCCATCGCCAACGCGCCGACCCATCCGAAATTCGCCTACCGTCCGGAGACCGGCGAAGACCCCTACGAATCGCTGATGGGCGTGCCGATCCTGCGCGGCGGTAAGGTGCGCGGTGTGCTGGTCATCCAGAACCAGATGAAGCGCAACTATTCCGAGGACGAGGTCGAGACCCTCGAGACCATCGCCATGGTGGTGGCCGAGCTGATCGTCGGCGGCGAGATCGCGCGGCCGGGCGAGGTGGCCAGCCCGACCGCGGTGTCGCTGCCGGCCCGGCTGCACGGTGTCGCCCTCAGCGGCGGGCTGGCCCAGGGCCTGGCGGTGCTGCACCGGACCCAGATCACCGTGCGCCAGATGGTCGCCGACGACCCGGTGGTGGAGCTGGAGCGCTTTCGCCAGGCGGTCGAGCACATGCACCGCTCGATCGACGACCTGGTGGCCGACCACCGTGCCGTCGGCATCGGCGAGGGCGGCGAGATTCTCGAGACCTACCGCATGTTCGCCGAGGATCGCGGCTGGCTCAGCCGGATCCACGAGGCGATCGACACCGGCCTGTCGGCCGAGGCGGCGGTGCAGCGCGTGCAGAACGACATGGCGGCGCGCATGGCCCGGGTCACCGACCCCTATCTGCGCGAGCGCCTGGTCGATTTCGACGACCTCGCCAACCGCCTGCTACTGCACCTGGCCGGCCACAGCTCGGCCGCGGCGCTTGGCACCCTGCCGGACGACATGGTGCTGATCGCCCGCGCCATCGGCCCGGCCGAGCTGCTCGACTACGACCGGCGGAAGCTGCGCGGCCTGGTGCTGGAGGAGGGGTCGGCGACCAGCCATGTCGCCATCATCGCCCGCGCCCTGGACATCCCGGTGGTCGGCCGCTGCGTCGAGGCGATGCGGCTGATCGAGCCGCTGGATCCGATCGTGGTCGACGGCGACCACGGCAACGTCTTCGTCCGCCCGTCCGAGGACGTGATCGAGACCATCACCAAGGCGATCCAGGTCCAGGCCGGGCAGCGCAAGGTCTATGCCGAGGAGGCGCGGCTGCCGGCGGTGACGCGCGACGGCACCGCCGTGTCGCTGATGCTGAACGCCGGCCTGCTCTCCGACATGCCGCATCTCGACGCGGTCGGCGCCGACGGCATCGGCCTGTACCGCACCGAGATCCCGTTCATGGTGCGGTCGGAGTATCCCAGCGTCGCCACCCAGACCGACCTCTACGCCCGGGTGATCGACCTGGCCGAGGGCCGGCCGGTGGTGTTCCGCACCCTCGATGTCGGCGGCGACAAGCGGCTGCCCTATTTCGCCGAGATCGACGAGGACAACCCGGCGCTTGGCTGGCGCGCCATCCGCATCGGCCTCGACCGGCCGGCGATGCTGCGCCAGCAGCTCCGCGCCCTGATCCAGGGCGCCGCCGGGCGTCCCTTCGGGGTGATGTTCCCGATGGTGGCCGAGGTGACCGAGCTGGACGCCGCCCGGGCGCTGTTCGACCGCGAGGTGGCGCGCGCCACGGCCCAGGGCAAGCCGGTGTCGGACGAGATCACCGTCGGGGTGATGCTCGAGGTGCCGTCGCTGCTGTGGCAGCTCGACCAGGTGCTGCGCGCGGCCGATTTCGTCTCCGTCGGCTCCAACGACCTGATGCAGTATCTTTACGCTGCCGACCGCACCAACACCCGGGTCGCGCAGCGCTTCGACACGCTGTCGCCGGGGCTGATCGCCGCCTTGGCCGAGGTGGCGGGGCGCTGCAATGCCGCCGGGCGGCGGATCAGCCTGTGCGGCGAGATGGCGTCGCGGCCGATCGAGGCCATGACCCTGCTTGGCCTGGGATTCCGCACCCTGTCGATGCCGGCGACGTCGATCGGTGCGGTCAGGACTATGGTCCGCAGCCTGGATCTCGGCCATTTCTCGCGCTGGTTGTCCCAGGTCCGCGCCAATGCTCGCGGTTCGCTACGCCCCGCCATCCGCGCCTACGCCCTCGACCATGACGTTGCAATATAGTGCGGCGAGTCTCGGATTCGTTTTGCTGTGCCGCCGGAATCGTCTTAATAAAGATTGTCGCCTCGGTCGTGGGGGAGTGGGCCTCGACATCATGACAGGGCGACGTGCCGGCTTTCATCTGTAACAATTCGCTCAGCACAAAGCGGCTCGAACAAGATGGCCCAGAGCAATCGGAAACATCTCGCCGTGGTGCATGAGGCCGCGGACTCCCCAGACAACCCTGTCGATGCCGGGGCGGTGGATCACGTGATCGACATGAACGCACCGGTCGGCCAGATCCTCGCCCAGGCGCGCGAGATCGCCGGCTACAGCCTGTACGACGTGGCCGCGGCGCTGCGCATCCGGCACGGGCTGCTGCAGGCGATCGAGGACGGGCGGCACCAGGACCTGCCCGGTCCGGTCTACGCCATCGGCTTCGTCCGCACCTATGCCGAGTTCCTCGGATTCGACGGCGATCAGGTGGTGGCGCGCTTCAAGCGCGAATCCACCGCGGTCGAGAAGAAGCCCGACCTGGTGTTCCCGGCGCCGGTGCCGGAAGGCAGCCGCATCCCCGGCGGCGCGATCCTGATGATCGCGGTGCTGATCGGCGGCTTGGCCTATGCCGGCTGGTACTACCTGTCCTCAGCCAACCGCGACGTGGCGGCCGAGATCGCGGCCCTGCCGTCGCGCTTCGCGGCGCTGCTCGACGGCGGCACCGCGACCGAGCCGAATCCCGGCCCGGTGGTGCAGCCGGCCGCCCCGAACAGCGGTCCCAGCCTGCAGGCGGCCGCCCCCGCGGCCGAACCCGGCCCC